>NZ_JAPCIZ010000055.1:0-28982 GCF_027707725.1 Aeromonas sp. QDB25
AATCAGGCCGCCCGATGAAGCAGGAACCCGGTACTGCGCGAGCAGCTATCACCCAGTAATGGGAATCCCCCTCCTGTGACGCGAAGCGCTAAGGTGGGGGAGGATGTCAAGGGTACCGAGACGTTGCGCATCACGCTCATCACCCCGGCCACCGCCTCGTTGGCCTGGTCGGTCTTTGGCAGGGTCTTGATGTAGAAGGAGGCGCGGGCAAAACGGTCCGCCGAGCGGTTGGTGCCGGGCAGCATGGTGAGACCGCCAATCTCCTCCCAGTAGTCGTTGAGGGCCAGTTGCTTGTCAAAGGTCGGCGAGTTGGTCATCACCTGATAGCTGCGGTCGTGGTAGATCTGCAGCTTGTCCCCCACGTACTGGAAGATGGCGGAATCGCCGCTCGCATCGGAGAGGGAGAGGTGCAGCTGGCCCGGCTTGCCATCCGGGGTCAGGGTGGTAACCACATAGAACTCGTCCTTCGACAGGGCGGCGACCGCATCGGCCACGGTGGCGAAGTTGTCCAGCGCGTACTGGGCCCAGAGCGAGATGGAGAGAGTCTTGCGCGGATCCTTATCGCTCGGGGTCACATACTCGGACTCGGTCAGATAGAGGAGGTTGGCCACCAGCCCCTTCTCGTTCATGCCGTCGGCGGTGCCCGCATCGAAGCCTGCCGCCACCACGGAGCCGTAGCGCGACGTCCACGTCATGGAGTGCGCACCGGCCTCCCCTTCCCGCGCGATGCCACGGGGCAGCGCCCAGAGATTGGTCGGCATGGCGCTGCGCCAGTCCATGGTACGACCGGTCACCACCAGCGCTCCCTCCCCCTGATAGACGGCGCGGGTACAGGCATCGGCGAGGGAACTGACGGAGAGGGAGACGGTCAGGGCCAGCAGGGTCTTGTGCAACAGGGGGGAACGCAGGATTGTCATATGGATCACTCGAGTCTGTTGAAAACACAAGCATACCCCTTTTTGCATAACAGGGGCTGAGTGAGGCTGGCAAACCAGGTGACAGATCTGTCAACAGAGGTGCTGCCCTGCCAATCAGCGATCAATATCCATAAATTAATCAAAGAGATAAGCAAGCCACTTCGGGGCGATACCGCCAGATGCCATTCGCTGGCTTGCGTCGGTTTCAGACACATACCCTGCCCGCCAGCAGGCGGACAGGGAGGGGCTCAGCCTTCCTTCTTGCGGATACTCAGCCCCAGCTCGCGGCCGCGCAGGCGGGCATAATAGATGGTGCCCACAAACGCCAGGGTGGTGAGCACCAGCTCCACCACCGCCAGCCACCGCTCCCCCTCATCCGTGGTAATCAGGGTCAGGGCGTGCAGGAAGTAAGGCATCAGCACGAAATTGCCCCAGGCGTGGGTGTAGGGATTGCCCTGCACTATGCCCTTGAGGGGGAAGAGCAGCGGCACCGTCCAGATCACCGGCAACAACCAGGGGGCGAGATCCGGGTGGGGCGAGAGCCAGAGGTGCCAGAGCAGCACCCAGGCCAACAGGCCGAAAAAACCGGCCAGGGTCAGCAGGCGAGCGAAGCGGGTGCTCACTTGAGGATCTCCAGCACCTGCTCGGGCGGACGACCGATGCGGGCCTGCCCGTTCTTGATGACGATGGGGCGCTCGATGAGCTTGGGGTGCTGGTGCATGGCACGAATGAGATCATCGCCGCTCACCTCGCCGAGCCCCAGCTCCTTGTAGAGATCTTCCTTGGTGCGCATCAGCTGTCGGGGATCCGTGAAGCCAAGCTGACTCAGGAGGGTGCGGATCTGTGCCTCGCTCGGGGCCTGCTCCAGATAGAGCACCACCTCGGGGGCGACCCCGTGCTGTTCCAGCAAGGCCAGGGTTTCACGGCTCTTGGAGCAGCGCGGATTGTGGTAGATTTGGGTCTCGCTCATGATAACTCCCTGATTAATCGCAAGATGGGACAAGAAATGGCGCTATTGTAGGGGAAACGGATGGGCAGGGTAAGCAGGAAGGCTATGGAAATGAAACGGATCTGTTGGCTGATTGTGGCAACCCTGCTGGGGGCCTGCAGCCCGGCACCCGACTTCACCGACGGCGCGGGAAAGAAGGTCAGCCTCGCGGATCTCGGTGGCAAACCGCTGCTGGTCAACTACTTCGCTCCCTGGTGCGCCCCCTGCCTGCGGGAGATGCCCCTGCTGGCAACATTGCACCAGGAAGGCCAGATCCGGGTGATCGCCATCAACTATGACCCCGCCTCCCCCACCGAACTGACCGAGCTAGCACGGCGCCACGCCATCAGGGTTCCCCTGATGATCCCGGATGACGACGCCCGCCTCCCGTTCCCAAGGCCCGGGGCGCTGCCCACCAGCTATCTGCTCGATGCCAGGGGCACGCTGCTGGAGACCCTGGTGGGGGAGCTGGACGAGCAGAAGATAGGCGAGATAAAACGCCGCCTAGCGAGCGCCCAATAGCAGAGCCATCCATCACATTCATGTCTTCATCATCAAGATGCGTTGAAACCGATGAAAGGCCCTATTTTAGCCTGCAAAACAAGGCGGGGTGCCCCCAAAGGAGCACCCCGCCTGCCATCAACCCGCTCCGGCCTCAGCCCTTGAGGCTGTCCAGATCCTTCTTGGCCCGCTCCAGCTGGGTGATGCGCGCCTCGATGCGGGCCAGGGTCAGCTTGTCGCTGGTGGTGCCCCGGGCCACGATCAGTTCGTCGATGGCCGCCTGGTAGTCCCCGCGCAGGGAGAGGGTCTCAGCCCGCGCCATGTGCAGGTCCGTCATTCTGCCCGCCTTGCGGTAGGCGTCCGACAGCAGGCTCCAGGCCAGGCTGTTCTCGTCGTGCTCCCGGGCATAAGGGTCCAGGATGGCGATGGACTTCTTGTAGTTGCCCCCCTCCAGATAGGCGTTGCCGAGGTTCACCACCACCACCTCGTTGTCCGGCATCCGGGTGCGGAAGCGCTCCAGTCTGGCGATGGCCTGGGCGCTGCGCCCCTTGGCGAGATCGATGTCGGTCAGGGCATCCACCACGAAGAGATCCTCCGGGTGACGAGTCGCCAGCTCCTGCATCAGGGTGTCGGCCTCGTCGGTGCGCTTGAGCTGCAACAGGGCCAGCGCCTTGCCATAGATGGCGGCATCCTTGAGGGGGTAATCCCCCTTCTGCAGGCGGCTGTCGAAGTAGGTGAGCAGCGCCTGGGGCGTCTCGGTGCCATAGCGCACCTGGATGCGCACCTTGGCCAGCCAGAAGTCCAGGCTCGGCGGCAGGGCGCGCGCGCCATAGCTCCCGGCCCGGGCACGGGCTTCGCTGATCCGGGTCTCCGGCAGGGGGTGAGTCAGCAGCATCTCCGGCGGCTTGCTGGCATAGCGGTACTCCGCCGCCAGCTTCTGGAAGAAGTTGGCCATGCCCATGGGATCGAACCCGGCGTCATACAGCGTCTTCATGCCGATGCGATCCGCCTCGTATTCGTTGTCCCGGGTGTAGTTGATGGCCGACTGCATCGACAAACCAAGCGTGGTCTGCAAGGCCGCGATGCCAGCGGTGGGGTTGATCACCGCGAGTGCAATGGAGCCCACCAGGCCGGCCAGGGTCATGGCGGAGCTGCTCGCCTGTGCCTCCATGTAACGGGCGATGTGACGCTGGGTCACGTGGGTGATTTCGTGGGCCAGTACCGAGGCCAGCTCGCTCTCGCTCTCGGCGTAAAGGAAGAGGCCGGTGTGCACCTTGACCCGGCCACCGAGGAAGGCCGCCGCGTTGATGCTGGGATCATTGATGAGGAAGAAGGTGAACGGGAAGCGCACCCCGTCGGCATTGGTCAGCAGCCGCTGGCCCAGATCGTCGATGTATTCGTTGAGCACGGGGTCATCGATGATGGGCAGGCCCGCCCGGGCAAAACGCATGAAGGCGTTGCCATAGCGCACCTCCTGCTCGATGGGCAGTGCGGCGACCCCGGCGGTACCGATGTCGGGCAACTGGTTGCTCCCCTGGGCGTGGAAGGTCGCCCCCATCAGGGTGACCAACAGGGGAAGCGATGCTATCAGGGGGGAAAAACGTGCCACGTTATCTCTATCTCCAATCAGACCCCAGCGGGCATCGGCAGAATACCCTTGCCATTCAAGGCCCACAAGCGTTGTTTCATCCTCTCATCACGGCCATAATGACCGCCACGCACGAGATGGAGTTCTCATGGAACAGCTCGACCTGACCCCCTGGCGTTGTCCCGAGCCCCTCATCCGGCTCAAGCTCTGGTTGCGCCAGGCCCGGCCCGGTCAATCCGTGTGCATCCAGCTCGGGGATGCAGGCTCCCGGCAGGACATTCCCGCCTATCTGCGCCGTCAGGGTCACCATGTCCAGACCCGGGAAGAGTCAGCTGCCCGCCTCTCCCTGCTGCTCGTCGTTGCCCGTCCCCCTCGGGACGCCCTGCTCGCCCCCGAGCCCATGCCACCCACCCCGTGAGCCGCCATTCAAGGAAGCCTCGATGTTAGATGTATTGAAGCGCTGGTATCAGACCCGTTTTTCCGACCCCGATGCCGTCACCCTCTTCCTGCTGCTGGTCTTCTGCTTTGCCGTGCTCTGGCTGTTTGGGGATCTGCTGGCACCGCTGCTGGTGGCCCTGGTGATGGCCTATCTGCTGGAGTGGCCGGTGAGTCGCCTGCAACGAGGCGGCCTTTCTCGCACCGTCGCTACCAGCCTGGTCCTGCTGTTGTTCATCACGGTGACGGCCCTGATGCTGCTGGGCCTCATCCCGACGCTGGTGAGCCAGGGGGTCAACCTGGCCAAGGAGGCCCCCGCCATGCTGGCCCATGCCCAGGACTATGTCCGCACCCTGCCGGAAAAATACCCCGAGATCATCGACGTCAGCCTGGTGGAAACCATCATCGACAACATTCGCCAGCGCATCCTGACCGGCGGCGAACAACTGGTGAGCGCCTCTTTGAGCTCCCTCATCAACGTGGTGGCCATCCTCATCTACGCCATCCTGGTGCCCCTGATGGTCTTCTTCATGCTCAAGGACAAACAGGTGCTGATGGGAGGCCTGCGCCGCTTCCTGCCCCGCAACCGCACCCTGGTGAACCGGGTCTGGGTGGAGATGAACGACCAGATCATCAACTACATCCGCGGCAAGGTGATCGAGATCGTCATCGTCGGCATCGCCACTTATGTGCCCTTCGCCCTGATGGGATTGCGCTACTCCGCCCTGCTGGCGGTCGCGGTGGGCTTCTCCGTGCTCATCCCCTATATCGGTGCCGCCGCGGTGACCGTGCCGGTGGCCATGGTGGCCCTGTTCCAGTGGGGGCTGACCCCCGACTTCGCCTGGCTGATGGTGGCCTATTTCGTGATCCAGGCCCTCGACGGCAACCTGCTGGTCCCCCTGCTCTTCTCCGAGGCGGTCAACCTGCACCCGGTGGCCATCATCATCGCCGTGCTGGTGTTTGGCGGTCTGTGGGGCTTTTGGGGCGTCTTCTTCGCCATTCCCCTCGCCACCCTGGTCAAAGCGGTGCTCAATGCCTGGCCCAAGCGGGAAGATCTCCCCCGCCCCGCCCCCTGACCCTGGCAAGGGGCGAGGCCGGGTCTCGCCCCTTCCAGATACCGGCCACCAGCAGCACCTCCGTGACGCTGGCTCATGCTTGCCTTGTCGGGTTTAATTGAAAACCGACATCCGTTTGACTTGCTACGCCGGTCTGATTCGTTCCCACGCCCACCCACCGACAAGGCTCTGTCATGCCCCCACTCCCTGCCCTGCGCCATGCCTCTCTGGGTGCCTTTCTGGCACTGCTGTTCTGTTCTCCCGTCCGGGCAGACCTCGATATCGGGGCCCTCAGCGCCTTCTCCAGCGACAGCCCTGACAGCACCATTCCCAAGGGGCTGGTGCTGGGCGGGGCCGTCATCGGCGGTCAGGCCCGTTACCAGCACCAGGACGATACCCTGATGCCCATCCCGGGGGCCCTCTATTTTGGTGACAACCTGATGTATCTGGGGGATCGGGCCCGCTACTACCTGAGCCGGGATGGCAACCTCTCGACCTATGCCTTCGGCCGGATGCGCTTTGGCAACCTAGACCCGGACGACGATCCCTTCCTCCATGGCATGGAGAAGCGCAAGGGGCAGTTCGAGGCCGGTGTTGGGGCCGATCTCATCACTCCCTACGCCCTCTGGAGCGTGCGGGCCACCACGGATGTGACCGGTACCAGCAACGGTCAGGAGCTGATGCTGTGGGCCAACTTCCCCATCATCCGCGGCCCCCTGCTGCTGATGCCGGGAGCCGGCGTGATGCTGCGCAGCCACAACCTCGCCAACTACTACTTCGGCGGTGTCTCGCAAGACGAAGCGAGGGCGGACAGGCCGGCGTGGAACACGGGCACCACCCTCTCCCTCATGGTCTCCCTCATCGGCAGCTATCGCTTCAGCGCCAACTGGATTGGCGGCTTTGGCATCAACTACGAGCGCTACGACGATGACATTGCGGACAGCCCCATCGTCCAGCATCAGGGAGAACTCTATGCAGGCTTCGGGGTGGGCTACATCTGGTAGCCCCATCCGGACTGGACAACAAAAAAAGGAGCCCATGGCTCCTTTTTTACGGCTATCCGGCGCAGCGTCACCCTGCCACTTCGGCGAGAAATTCGGCGAGCGCCTGGTTGATGAACGCGGGGTTCTCCAAGGTCGAGATGTGACCAGCCCCCGGGATCTCCCTGAACGGGCACCCCAGCACCTCGGCCATCAGATACCCCTCCAGCACAGGGCGAGCCTTGTCCTCGCACCCCGTCATCACCAGTGCGGGCAGCCTCATCTCTTCGAGCCAGTCGATGCGATCCTCCCGGGTCACGAAGCTGCGCCCCACCGCCACCAGGCTCGCCACCTTGTCGGCGGGCCATTGGGCCAGCCGGGCCTTGAAACCGGCCATCAGGGCCGCGTCCGGTTGATGGGCGAAGAAGAGCGGCGCCACCTGATCGGCAATGGGCGCAGGAACGGCGCCGACCTGCTCGATCATCGCCAGCATGCCGAGATAGCGCTCGCAGGTGATCTGGGGTTCAAGGCCGACGAAGCTGTCCATCAGCACCAGGCCCTTGAGGCGAGCAGGCGCCATGCGCGCCAGCTCCACGCCCCACATGCCACCGATGGAGAGCCCCACCAGCACGCACTCGTCGATGCCGAGGGCATCGAGCAGCGCCAGATGATCCCGGGCCAGGGCCGCCAGGGTGCAGGGCCCCTCGGGCAGCACATCGGAATCCCCGTGACCCCAGAGCTCGGGCACGATGCAGCGATAATGCTCCTTGAGGGCCTCGATTTGCGGTGCCCACATGGCACTGTCCCACAGGTAGCTGTGGCCAAAGAGCAGTGCCGGACCCTGCCCCTCGTCCAGATAGGCCATGCGGCGGCCCGCTATCTCCATAAACTGCTTCATGTTTTCTCCTGTTGCCAGCGGCGATGAAACTGGCTTTCCTGTTTTTCTGTTGCCAGCGGCTGATGAGGCGGCAGTGTAACACGCCACCCTTGGCAGGGGTGCCCGCCTGGTGCAAGCTGGAGAGACTCACAACGAGGAGTCACCAAGGAGAGGATGATGGCCAAGGAAAAGAGCAAGAAACGCCCCCGTCTGGACAAGAAGACCTACGAACATCACCTCGCCCACCTGCAGGAGGAGCTGGTCAAGTTGCAGGAGTGGGTCAAGCAGGAGGGGCTCAAAGTGGTGGTGCTGTTCGAGGGGCGCGACGCCGCGGGCAAGGGGGGCGTCATCAAGGCGATCACCGAACCCCTCAACCCCCGGGTCTGCCGGGTCACCGCCCTGCCCGCCCCCTCGGATCGGGAGCGTACCCAGTGGTACTTCCAGCGCTACGTGGCGCACCTGCCCTCGGCGGGCGAGATGGTGCTGTTTGATCGCTCCTGGTACAACCGGGCCGGGGTCGAACGGGTGATGGGCTTTTGCAGCGACGACGAGTATCGCGAATTCCTGCGCGCCTGCCCCGAATTCGAGCGGATGTTGATCCGCTCCGGTATCACCCTCATCAAATACTGGTTCTCGGTCAGCGACGAAGAGCAGGAGAAACGCTTCAAGGAGCGCATCAATACTCCCATCAAGCGCTGGAAATTCAGCCCCATGGATCTGCAATCCCGCTCCCGCTGGGTGGAATACTCCCGCGCCAAGGATGACATGTTCACCTACACGGATACCGAGGATTGCCCCTGGTTCGTGGTGGACGCCGACGACAAGCGCCGCGCCCGCCTCAACTGCATCTCCCACCTCCTTGGCAAGGTGCCCTACGAGGCGATCCACTACGAGCCCATCACCCTGCCCCCCATCAAGACCGAAGGCTATGAGCGCCCGCCGCTCACCAGCCAGCACTTCGTGCCGGACGTCACCGCCGCCCTCGAGTCAGACAAGCACGGGCAGTGACGGGCCCCGGCCAGCCGCACCCGCTGGCCGGAACCCGGGCTTCGGATGACGGGCAATAAAAAGCCGGTCTTGCGACCGGCAAAAGGCATTGAACGTATAGAAAGGAAAACCTGGCACTCTCGCCCTCTCAGGCGCGGATATATTTGGCCGTGCGCGGGAACGCCTGTTCTTTGGCATCGAACAGGTAGCAGGCTTCGGCCGGGATGCCGACGCTGTACTCCTGGCCGGTGGCCACGTCGATGTCGGAGCTCGCCTTGACGGTGAAGTCGTGACCATCCACGTCCATGTAGACGAAGGATTCTGCCCCCAGGTGTTCGGCTACCTGCACCACGCCGCTCACGCGGCTGTCGGCATGGGCATGACCCAGCGGCACCAGGTGCTCGGGGCGAATGCCCAGCTCCACCTTGTCACCCACCGCGCCGCGACGGGCATCCACCCGGGCACGCACGGTATCGCCGGAGGTGAGCTTGACCACGCACTCCTGCTCGCCGATCTCCACCAGCTCGCCCGCCAGGAAGTTCATCTTGGGGGAGCCGATGAAGCCCGCCACGAACTTGTTGTCCGGGTTGTGGTAGAGCTCGAGGGGGGTGCCGAACTGCTCCAGGTTGGTGGCCGCCTCGCCCTTGAGCGGGCTCAGCACCACGATGCGGTTGGCTAGCGTCATGGCCTCCACCTGGTCGTGGGTCACGTAGATGATGGTGGAGTTGAGCTCCTTGTGCAGCTTGGCGATCTCGATGCGCATCTTGACCCGCAAGGCGGCGTCGAGGTTCGACAGCGGTTCGTCAAACAGGAACACCTGCGGCTGCTGCACGATGGAGCGGCCGATGGCCACCCGCTGACGCTGACCGCCAGAAAGGGCCTTGGGCTTTCTGTCCAGCAGCGGCTCGAGACCCAGGATCTCGGCGGCGCGCATCACCCGCTTGTGGATGTTCTCCTTGTCCATCTTCTTGAGCTTGAGGCCAAAAGCCATGTTCTCGTAGATATTCATGTGCGGGTAGAGGGCGTAGGACTGGAACACCATGCCGACGTTGCGCTCCACCGGCGGCACGTCGTTCATGTAGCGCCCGCCGATGGTCAGCTCGCCGCTGGTGATGTCTTCCAGACCCGCGATCATCCGAAGCAGGGTGGACTTGCCGCAGCCGGACGGGCCGACGAAGACGATGAACTCCCCTTCCTTGATGTCCAGGTTGATGCTGCGCAGGGTGTCCTTGTGGACAGCCGGGTCGTAATTTTTGCGAACGTTGTTGAGTACTACTTCAGCCATATCGAGCTCCGCTCTTGAATCTTTGCAAATCGTGATGACGGGGGGAGCCAGCTCCCCCGGCCATGAACCGTTAACCTTTCACGCCGCCTGCGGTCAGACCACCCACCAGCCAGCGCTGGGCGAGCAGGAAGACGACCGTGATGGGGAAGCCTGACAGCACGGCGGCTGCGGCGAAGTCACCCCACAGGTAGTTCTGCGGATAGAGGTACTGCTGAGCCCCGACCGCCAGGGTCAGATTGTTCACATCCTGCAACAGGATGGAGGCCATGGGCACCTCGGTGATGGAGCCGATGAAGGCCAGGATGAACACCACCGCCAGAATGGGCACCGACAGGGGCAGCAGGATCAGGCGGAACGCCTGCCACGGAGTAGCGCCATCGATGGCCGCCGCCTCCTCCAGGGAAGAGTCGATGGTCTCGAAGTAGCCCTTGATGGTCCAGACGTGCAGGGCAATGCCCCCCATGTAGGCCAGGATCAGGCCGCCGTGGGTGTTGAGACCCAGCCAGGGGATGTAGTCACCGATCTTGTTGAAGAGCGCGTAGATGGCCACCAGTGCCAGCACCGCCGGGAACATCTGGAAGATCAGCATGCCCTGCAGGATGGTGGACTTGCCACGGAACCGCAGACGGGCGAAGGCGTAGGCACAGGTGGTGGAGAGCACCACTATCATCAGGGCGGTGATGCCCGCCACCTTGATGGAGTTCCACAGCCAGGTCAGCACCGGGAACGGCGGCGGCGTGATGCTGCCATCGGCGTTGGTGATGGACATTCCGAGCGCCAGCTTCCAGTGATCCAGGGTCGGATTGGTGGGGATGATCTCCCCCACCGAGAAGTTGCCGTTACGGAACGAGATGGCGATGACCATGATCAGCGGGAAGATGATCAGTGCCAGGAAGCCCCACATCACCAGGTGGGTTGCCCACACCCGGTATTTGACTGATTTGGGTTGTACGATTGCCATGTTGAAGCCTCCTTACAGTTGCTTGTCGGCTTTGGACAATTTCAGGTTGAGCAAGGCCAGCGCACCCACGATGAGGAAGATGGCGGTGGCGATGGCACTGGCCAGACCGTAGTCCTGACCACCCGAGCCCTGGAACGCGATCCGGTAGGTGTAGCTCACCAGCAAGTCGGTGGTCCCGGCCGGCGTGGTGGCCCCGATGATGTCCGGCGCCCCGTTCGTCAACAACTGGATAAGTACGAAGTTGTTGAAGTTGAAGGCAAAGGATGCAATCAACAGCGGTGTCAGCGGCTTCATCAAGAGCGGTACGGTGATCTTGAAGAAGTTCTGTACCGGCCCCGCCCCGTCCATGGCAGACGCCTCGTAGAGATCTTCCGGAATCGCCTTGAGCAGGCCCATGCAGAGGATCATCATGTAGGGGTAACCGAGCCAGGTGTTGACGATGAGGATCATCACCTTGGCCAGGAAGGGATTGGTGTACCAGTCCGGCTTGATGCCGAAGGCCGCTTCCAGGAACAGGTTGATTTCACCGAAGTTCTGGTTGAACAAGCCCTTGAACACCAGGATGGAGATGAACGCCGGTATCGCATAGGGCAGGATCAGCATGACCCGGTAGAAACCACGCCCCCTGAGCTGCTCCCACTGCACCAGACACGCCAACACCATGCCAATCGCCAGGGTGAACGCCACCGAACAGGCGGAGAAGATCACGGTCCAGACGAAGATCTGCATGAAGGGACTCTGGATACCCGGGTCCGTCATGATGCGCATGAAGTTTTTCCAACCCACGCTCACCACGAAACCGGGGGCAATGCCCTTGCCGACGAAGTGACCTTCCGCATCGATGTACTGGTAGAAGCCGGTGTCACCGTTGGGCTGCATCAGCTCGCCGCTCTGGTTGTCACGCAGCAGGTTGCTGTCCTTGATCATGACGCCGGACTTGAGCACGGCGCCGTCGACCAGCTGGGTATAGAGCTGTTTCTGGGCGGCGAACTTGCGCAGGCTGCTCAGGGTCAGATGGATATTGCCTTCGGGCAGTACCACATCCAGGGCACTCAGGTGGGTGCGGTGATCGACGATGGCACGAATGGGTGCCGCCTTGTCGGTCGCCTCCCCGGCCAGGGGTTGCAACTGAACAACCTGGGGCTCGTCACGGACCCGTCCTTCACGGACGGCCAGGGTACGCGCCTTGTTGTTCAGCAAGGTAAGGGGTTGACTGATAAAGGATTGGTCGTCCTGTTTCAGCAGCAGCTGAAACTGATTGTTCTCACCACCCAGGAGGGTGAAATCGAATTCACCGCCGGTCACCTTGTAGGTTTTTTTCAGATGGTAATCCCGTGCCTGCTCAAGGGAGAGCAAGTTGGATCCCGAATAGTTGGTGAAGGCGATGCCGATCGTGTAGGCAAGAGGGAAGATGATAAAAACAACCATGCCTGCCACACCGGGGAAAATATAACGGTGGGCATAGGTCTTCTTGTTCATGAAGACATAGAGACCGACGGAGACGACCACCAGATCGAGCAGGGCAAATACCCACTCGCCGCTGGCATACATCATCACGGCCGCATAACCATTAAGCACTGCGATCAGTGCCGCCATGGTCCATTTCAGCCAGACGTACTTGTCTTTCTTCGGACCGGCATAGGATTCGATAGAAGGTACTACTTCCATGCCAATTAACCTTTATTGCGCCAAGAGAGATTGAGAGAGTGGGAGGCCCGAAGGCCTCCCGGGTAGTGCATGCTTACTGGACGATACGCTTGGCAGCGGTATCCAGGGCTTCGTCAACACCCTGACGGCCAGAGGTGATGTTCTTGAGGGCGGTTTCGAAGGAGGACCAGAAACGGCTCATCTCGGGCACGGACGGCATCGGTTCGCCGTTCTGGGCGTTCAGCATGGTGGCCTTGATGTTGGGGTCGGCTTCCAGGGTCTTCTGGAAGGACTTCAGGGCCACGGCACCCAGCGGCTTGTCGGCGTTCATCGGCGCCAGACCGGCATCGGTCAGCAGGTAGTTCTCGAGGAACTCGATGGCCAGATCCTTGTTCGGGCTGGCGGCGTTGATGGTGGCACCCAGTACGCCAACGAAGGCCTTGGCGGGCTTGCCTTTCAGGGTCGGCAGCTGGGCTACGCCATACTTGATGCCGCTCTTGTCCAGGTTGCTCCAAGCCCAGGGACCGTTGATCATCATGGCCACTTCGCCCTTGTTGAACTTGGCGTCCATCACACCGTAGTCAATGCCCTTCTCCAGGTGACCGGATTTGATCATCTCGGAGATGTAGCCGACGCCGGCCTTGGCACCTGCGTTGTTCACGCCGGTGTCTTTGACGTCATAGCCGGTGGCGGTCTTCTTGAAGGCGTAACCACCGTTGGCAGCCACCAGGGGGTAGCTGAAGTAGGGGGTGTCATAGGCCCACATGATGGCGCGCTTGCCATTTTTCTTCAGGTCTTCGTCGATCTTGGCGATCTCTTCGAAGGTCTTCGGCGGGTTGGGCAACAGATCCTTGTTGTAAATCAGGCTGACGGCTTCTACCGCGACCGGGTAGCCATAGGTCTTGCCATCGACGGTCATGGCATCCCAGGCGAATTGCTCGAACTTGGCCTTGGTGGCGGTATTCGGGGTCACGGGAACCAGCAGACCGGACTTGACCCACTCACCGTAACGGTCGTGAGCCCAGAAGAAGATGTCCGGGCCGTTGCCGGTGGCGGCGGCTTGCTGGAATTTGACTTCAACCTGATCCGGGTGGGCGACGGTGACCTTGATGCCGGTTTCGGCTTCAAACTTCTTGCCGACTTCGGCCAGGCCGTTGTAGCCCTTGTCACCGTTGATCCAGATGGTCAGCTGACCTTCATCAATGGCAGCAGTGGCAGAGCAGGCCACGCCCAGGGTAGCCAGACCGATCAGGGATGACAGCAATTTCTTTTTCATGAGCCTTTCCTTGTATTAGTTCCGCGCTGTAAGAGCATTGTGTGCAGATGCATATTATCCCAAGCAGTCAATGCCTCACATGACACGCCTCGCATTTTTGAAATGCAATTACGTATTTTCTTCCAGAAAGTTATGAAAACATTTTCTTATTTCAGCGACTTAGGAAGGGATATCCCCATATTTTTGCCAAGATATGGAAATTAAATTACAGAAAGGAAATCAATTTACGTCATTGAAAGGGATTTCACCCCACTGAAAACCCTTTCATTCCCGATATTTTGTTCAATGTGTTAACAAAAGTACTGAGGTGGTTTCCATCTACATCACCCCCTTAAATAAAAAGGCACCGGAGCGGACTCCGGTGCCTTTTTGCAAGAAATGACGGCTGGATCACATTACGACTGGCGCAGCAATTGATCCTTGAGATTGGGCGGGACTCCCCTGATGGTCAGGGTGTCGGTCTGGGGATCGTAAAAGACCCGGCTGTTGAGCAACTTCTGCTCGAAGCTCAGAGTCAGGCCGCCACCGGAGCCCACAAACTTGGTCAAGCCCCGCAGGGTGGAACGGTCCGCCGGGAAGCGCTCCTCCAGCTCGTACTCCTGACCGATGAAGCTGTAAAAATCGAGGTCCCCATCACCGGGCAATTCCGCCGACAGCTCCTTGATCTCGATCTCCTCGCCGGCGCTGGCCTGCTCGGTGCAATATTTGAAGACCTGCTTCTTGTAGTCATTGCGCTCGGCCGGTTCGAGCTGGCGGCTGTCGCAGTAATCGTCCACCGCCTGCAGCAACCCCTTGTTCTGGATCTTGGCATCCATGCCCTCCCGGGCCCCCAGCAGATCCATGAAGAAATCCCCCAGCTTGCGACCGACCCGGCCCTTGCTGAAGGTGATATAACGACGCGAATCCCCCTGGGTTTTCCACTCGGTGAGATCGATGCGGGCCACCAGATTGAGTTTGCCGATATCCAGGTACTGGATGTGGCGCAGCTCCAGCGCCTCGCTCACGGTGACGCTCTCCTTGCCTTCCAGCAGGGCGATCATCAGGTAATCCACCCCCACATAGTTGTACTTGGCAATCAGCAACACCCCCTGCTCGTCCAGGGCATGCTCCACCAGCTGCTTGACCAGCATCTGGGTCAGGTTGACGGAAAAGGGGACGAACTCGGTCTGCTCCGCCAGCAGCTGCTCCAGGGCGATGCGAAAGGCGGGGGAAGGCTGCTTGGGGGCGTCTTCCCCCTCCGCCAGCTCGGCGACGGCGGCCTCGGGATCGGCGAAGAAGCCAAAGCCCTTTCCCCCCTTGCCGTTGTAGATGCGATGCAGCTCCGCCATCAGCCCTTGTACCGCCTCATCGGCAGGCAGGGTCTGGCTGCGGGTATCGGCGTGGGGCTGGCCATCGTTGCCCGCCCGCAGGGAGTGAAGAATGATCTTGTCGATATCGAGACTCATGTCACAAAGCCATAGTGTTAGCCGAAAGGGTGAAGTATTATAAGGCGCTTTGAACCGAGGTGAACCCAAGATTATGCCCATCGTATCAAAGTACAATAACGAGCAGTTTGACGCCCTGATGAACGACCTGATCACCGCCCTGGAGAAACACAAGGCACCGGTGGATCTCAGTCTGATGGTCCTTGGCAACCTGACCACCAACATCATCAACGGCATGGCCCCGGCCCAGCGCCAGGCGATCACCGAGAAGTTCATCCAGGCACTCACCGCCTCGGTGGGCCATCGCCACGATGCGCACTGAGTTTCTTCGCATTCTTTGATGTTTTTCAAGCAGATGGATCATTATGGTCGAAACCGGCAACCCCTATCGCGATAATGTCTCTCGCCTGATCACCTGGGGGCATTGGTTCTCCTTCTTCAACATCATCCTGGCCATGCTGATCTCGACCCGTTACCTGGGCGCCATCAGCTGGCCATCGACCACGCTCGGCGTGACCTATCTCGTCATCAGCTGGATAGGTCATTTCTCGTTCCTGAGCTTCGTCACCTATCTGCTGACCATCTTCCCCTTGAGCTTCATCCTGCCCAGGGAGAAGCCGCTGCGCTTCATTTCATCCATCATCGCCACCCTGGCGCTGGTGCTGCTGCTTATCGACACCCAGGTGTTCCAGCTGTTCAAGTTCCACTTGAATGGCCAGGTGTGGCAACTGCTGCTGGATCAGGCGCAGACCGAAGAGGGCTCTATCTGGAGCATCATCTTCGTGGCGGTGCCCGCCATCTTCCTGCTGCAACTGCTGCTGTCGGCCTATGTGTGGCGCAAGATCAACAAGCGCAAACGCCGCCAGTATGGTAATCAGGTGGGGCTGGCCCTGCTGGTCTGCTTCATCCTGACCCATCTGGTCAACAGCTGGGCGGATGCGACCCTGTATCAACCCATCACCATGCAGCGCGCCAACTTCCCCCTCTCCTACCCCATGACCGCCAGGAGCTTCCTGGCCAAGCATGGCTGGCTCGACCTCGAGCAGTATGAGAAGAAGGCCGAAGATCAGGGAAGCGCTGAGCACCGTCTGCTCTATCCCTTGCGCCCCCTCAGCGTGAGCGCACCCAGCGATCACAAGAACCTGCTGGTGGTGGTGGTCGACTCCCTGCGAGCCGACATGCTCAACAACATCAACATGCCCAATCTGCAGCGCTACGCGGACAACCACTTCAATTTCCGCCAGCACATGAGTGGTGGCAATGATGAAGCCATGGGGATGTTCAGCCTCTTCTACGGGCTGCCCGGCCACTATTACGGGGACATCCGGGCCGACAAGCGCCCCCCCGTGCTGTTCGACGAGATGCTGCGTCAGGACTACCAGTTCGGCCTGTTCGGTGCACTGGAAGATGCCAAGCAGTATCGCCAGAGCCTGCTTGCGGGTCTGCGCAAGCAGGTCTTCGTCTCCCGCCAGACCGATGACCGCAGGCTCATCGACGACTGGCAGCAGTGGCTTGGCACGCGCACCGCGGACAGACCCTGGTTCTCTCTGGTCTATCTCTCTAGCCCGGGGGATTATCAGGTGCCCGCCAGCATCAAGGGCCCCTTCCAGCCCGAGTTGACCCGCTTCAACCCGGCCACTGCCTATCGGCCCGAGAACCTGCAGAAGCTGGAGAACCGCTACAAAAACGCGGTCTTCTATACCGATCAACTGCTGGAGCAGATGCTGACCCAACTGCAATTGCAGGGGCTTGATGATCAGACCATCGTCGTGGTCACCTCCAACCACGGTCAGGAGTTCAACGAGACCCAGAGCAACAGCTGGGGCTATGACAGCAATTACTCGACCTATCAGGTGCAGGTCCCCCTGGTGCTGGCCTGGCCTGGTGCCGAACCTGCGCCCCAGGCGCAGGCGAGCAGCCACCTGGATCTGGTACCGACCCTGATGAAGAACATGCTGGGTGTACGCAACCCCTATCGTGACTACAGCACGGGGCGCAACCTGTTCGAAGTCAGTACACGCACCTGGCTGCTGGCGGGGGATCAGAATGACTTCGCCATCTATCAGGGCAACACCATCACCCAGTTCAACAAGCAGGGGGACTTCGAGCTGCTGGACCGCGACACCTATCGCCCCATCAAGCAAGGCACCCCGGACATGGGCACCCTGATCCAGGTGATGAACGAGCTCAATCGCTTCTATCGCGCCCCCTGATCTGCGCCAGCCCACCTCCTTGAGCCCGCCCCTATGGCGGGCTTTTTCTTGCCCGTACCACACCCGTCCTCCTGTTTCTCATGGCGTCATTCGCAAACGTATGCCACCACCTTACTGATTTAACTCTCAAAAAATTCAATTCGATCAATATCATAAAAACAAAATGATAATGATTGTCATTTATTGATCTACTTGACTCCCTCTGCAATAATCCGCGCCCTTCAGGCTTAAATAATAATTATTATCAAATATAAAAATTCGACTTCTTCACTACTGGCCCATGCTGCTGTCCGGTACGGCGCTGGCTGCCAGCGATCCCGCCGGGGTCGACACAACGGACATGCCCCCCGAACTCAAGGGGCGGGAAACCATCGTGGTCAAGGGACAGCGCATCGAGCAGAAGCTCTCCGAGGTGTCGGGTTCCATCACCGTCATCACGGAGGAGGATCTGGATCGCCAGGTTGCCACCGAGCTCACCGATGTGTTCAAGAACGAACCCGGCGTCTCGGTGACCGGCTCCGCCGGCCGCCCCCAGAACATCATCATCCGCGGCATGGGCGGCAACCGGGTGCTCATCATCAAGGACGGGGTGCGGGTCAGCGACGGTTTTGGCGCCGACGACCTCAACGACAAGGTGGGCCGCTTCAGCTTCGATCTCGACGATGTCAAGCAGATAGAGGTAGCCAAGGGAGCCGGTTCCTCCCTCCATGGCTCCGATGCCATCGGCGGCACCATCGTCATCAGCACCAAGCAGCCGGAAGATTACCTTCAGGGCCAGGATGCCTATCTCGGCAGCAAGGTGCTGCACGATGGCAACAGTGACAAGCAGAAGCTGAGCGCCACCGGCGCCGCCCGGATACGGGATACCGAACACCTGCTGCGCCTCTCCGGCTGGCAGGGACATGAGACCGCTAACTACGACGAGAGCCGCATCCCGGCGGATCTGGATGGCCTCAGCGCCTCCACCAGCTCTCGCATCCAGCTGAACGAACATCATCTGCTGCGCCTCGAACTCGACTACTTCGAGGACAACGCCGAACGGAATCAGGGGCCGCGCGAAGTGCCCCAGCCCGATGGCAAGTGGCAGGTGCGCCAGTACCACGAGCAGGGCAGCCAACGCACGCAGGGGGGAAAGCTGGCCTGGGAGGCGAGCAACCTCGACACCGTGCTGGCCGACAGCCTCACCTGGAGTGCCTACGGCAATCACTCGAAAAACACCGCCAACAAGCGCAGCCTGCTGCAAAACGATCTGCTGAGCGGTTATCCGCGCTATCGCAGCGAACGGGAACTCGCCACCTTCACCGAAGACAGGATCGGTACCGAGCTGGATGTGCGCCGGGATCTCGCCACCGGCCATCTCGCCCATCAGCTCAGTTACGGCATCGAGCTCGAGCGCACCACCCACGAGCGGCCGGTGGAGAAGCTGAGTCTGGAGGCCGGCATTCCCCAACCCGGCCAGTCCGCCCCCTTCAGCCGCGCCCGTACCGACAGGGCCGGAGTCTGGCTCGGTGACGTGGCCAGCCTGGGCCAGTGGCAGTTCACCCCCACCCTGCGCATGGATCACCAGTGGCTCACGCCGCTGGACGGCAGCAACGACAGCAACCACAGCTGGCACCTCTCCCCGAGCCTGGCCACCAGCTACCGCTTCAACGACCAGTGGCGCAGCTGGCTCAGCTATGCCAACGGGTTCCGGGCGCCTTCCTACGACAAGGTGTACGGCAACATCCCCCACTACTTCGCCCTGCCGCCCTTCGAGATCATCGCCAACACAGGGCTCAAGGAGGAAACCAGCCACAGCATAGAGTGGGGGCTGAGTGGCGAGGGGGACAACTGGAGCATCAAGCCAGCGCTCTTCTACAACCGCTACTACAACTTCATCGACTGGCGCGAGGTGGGGCTGCGCCTGAGCGATGGTGTCATCCTGCGCCAATATCGCAACGTCGCCAAGGCCGAAACCTGGGGGGCCGAACTCGCCGCCAGCTACTGGCTGACCCAGGAGTGGGAACTCGCCACCAAGCTCGGCTGGGTCGATGGCGAGGACAACAAAGGTGAAGCGCTGCGCACCCTGACGCCCCTCGAGGGCAACACCCGTCTGAGCTATCAGGCCAATGAGTGGAGTCTGGGCATTCAGGCGGACTATGCCGCCGCCATGAGCCGGGTGCCCACCTGTGGCAACAGCCTGACCGGCCGCCAGGGGGACTGCCTCGAAAGTGCCGGCTGGCTCAGTTTCGCCCTGACGGCCGACTGGCTGGTCACCGACTCCCTCAAGGTCAACCTCAAGCTCGACAACCTGTTCGACACCCGCTACACCCGCTATCAGGATGTGGCCGGGCTGGAAGCCGGGACCGATGCTTCCCTCTTCACCCAGAGCGGCCGCACCCTGAGTGCCAGCCTGCGCTACACCTTCGTGGGGATCTGATGCACAGCCTATTGATCCTGGCCAGCCTGCTGGCCACGCTGGCCCCCGCCTCCCCCCTGCCTGAGGCAACCCTGGAGGCCGCGCCCCTCATCCCCGAGCGCCCGCAACTGATGAAGGGGGAGATAGCCCGTCTCGATCCCTATGGTGGCTGGCGTGACGACAGCCGCCAGGATCCCGTCCTCCTGACGCTGCTGCGCGAGCAGAACCGCTGGACCGAACAGCAGCTCGCCGGCCAGGCGCCACTGGTGCAGCGCCTGCAGACGGAGTGGCAGGGCCGGGAGCGGGGCGAACCAGTGCCGGACGACTGGCTGAGCCAGGCTGGCAGCCAGTGGCGCATGGAGGCGGACGGCAGCCTGTGGCAACGCAGCGACGCCAATGACGCTCCCCGAAAGCGGCTGGCTCCCCGCCAACCTGCCGAGGGGTATTACGAGCTCGCCGCCTGGGCCCTGCACCCGGACGGGCAACTGCTTGCCCTGGCCGAAGACCGCAGGGGAGATCGGGACTACCGCATCACCCTGCTGGATCTGGCGAGTGGCGAGACACTGGCCTCTTTGCCTCACCGCGCCGGCGATCTGCTCTGGAGTCTGGATGGCTTCGATGGCTATTACTGGAGCCAGACCCTGACCCCGTCCCGTCGGCTGGAGAGCGCGCCTCTGAGCGCCATCGCCCACATCTTCCTCGGCGAGGACGCCGGTGCCGACTATCCCACCCCAGTTCAAAACAGCAATGACGCCAACGGTCTGCAACTGCGCCTGGTGGCCGAGGTAACCCGATGAACAAGTATCTTCTGACCCTGCTGCTCACCCTGTGCAGCCCCCTGGCACTGGCCATCGCCATCTGCGACGACGCCCTGCCCCGTACCAGCCCCACCGCCCGTTTCCAGGATCACGGCAACGGCACTGTCACCGACAGGGGCACCGGTCTGACCTGGATGCGCTGCCAGCTCGGCCAGACCTGGCGCAACCAGAGCTGCGAGGGGGAACCCACCCGCCTCTACTGGCAACAGGCACTGCAGACGGCGGAACGGATCCGCACCGAACCGAGCCATGCCCTGTATGGCTTTGGTGGTCATCACGACTGGCGCCTGCCCACCATCAAGGAGCTCGCCAGCATTCTGGAGTCCGCCTGTTACAAACCGGCATTGAACGAAACCATCTTCCCCCGCGCCATGGCCGGGAATGGCAAGGAGGTGAACGACGGCTATGTCTATCTCTGGTCTTCCACCCCGGTGCCGGCCCTTCAGGGCGTCGCTTACCTGGACATCACCAGCGGCTCCGTCGCCCAGCGCGCCCCCCGCTCTTGGGCGAAACAGGTTCTGCTGGTGAGGTGACAGCCTGGCCATGGGGGTCACCCGGCCCCCTGTTTGACACGAGGCAAGAAGCGGCAGGGTGACCCTGGCCGTCAAAAAAGCATCAAATTGCGTCATGTGATGCCTGTTCAGGGCGGTTTTGCACGCCGCAGCGCTGGCATGAAACCGGCAGAGCGGTTAGTCTAGCGGCGTTGAACCAATCCCAAGAGGTACAGATGAAAACCGTGTTGCGTTTTAGCCTGCTGGGCGCCTTGTTATTGGGTGGCCATGCCTTCGCCGCCGAACCGAAAAAATTTGATATCAGCATGTTCCCCGCCGCCGAAGTGAACCAGGAACGTGTCGTGATCCGTCTGCCAGAAGTCGAGAACGAAGCCGACATGATGGTCGAGCTGCAAGTCGGCAAGAAGATGCTGGTCGACTGCAACCTGCCCCGCTTCGCGGGCAATCTGGAACAGCACAGCGTCAAGGGCTGGGGTTACAACTACCTGACCCTGGGCCAGGTCACCGGCCCCGTCAGCACCCTGATGGCCTGCCCAGATGGCCAGAAGAAGGAGAGTTTCGTCCAGATCTACGGTCAGGGCTTCTTCGTGAACTACAACTCCAAGCTGCCCTTCGTCATCTATGTGCCCCAGGAGTACGAGGTGCGCTATCGTCTGTGGCGTGCCGACAACCTGGCACAGCCAGCCATGATTGAGTGAGTGCCGCGCACTCGGGTTCAGCTCAGTCATGATGATGATTAGGCGCCATACGGCGCCTTATTTTTAGCTTCCGAGCCCGTTTTTGAGCGGTTTTTCCTGTACAAAATCTGACATAACTCCACTATTTTTCAGGCTTTTTTGTGCAGCGCACCGCAAAATGCCCCCTCGGGATGCGACAAACCCTGTTCGATAAAAGATATTTATTAACATAGTAAGAAAATTGATTTTGCACTCTGCGACGGCCTGATGATACTTGCCCGCAAAGGTCAAACTAACCAGAACAAGAGCACTATGAGCTTCGAATCAGACAAGCGTTTCAACGACTTCAAACATTTTCCCCGTGGCCTGCGTCGCAGTGGCGAATTCACCGTGGCAGAAGCGGACAGTCTGGAAAAATATGGCACCGTGATGCTGGCGCTCTATCAGGGCAACCTGGCCCCGCGAGATGACGTAGAAAGTGCCTTTATCGAACAGGTCAAATCCGGTGCAGCCGGCAACAACCCCCACGCCAAGGTGTGGTTCAAATACCTGAAGGTGATTGGTCCCAAGCGCGTGCACCGTCTGTGCACCGTCGCAGGCGGCGCCAATGAAGATGCTGGTGGCAGCTTTGAAGGCGGCGGTGGCGGCAGCGACGAGTCCCTCGATTAATGGATACCGAGCTGCTTCGGACCTTCATCGAGGTCAGCAAGACCCGGCACTTTGGCCGGGCGGCTGAAAATCTCTACCTGACCCAGTCGGCGGTGAGCTTCCGGATCCGCCAGCTCGAGCAGCAACTCGGGGTCAGCCTGTTTGCCCGTCATCGCAACAACATCCGCCTGACTGCCTCCGGTGAGCGTCTGCTGCCCTACGCAGACGCCATTCTGCATACTTTGGGGCGCGCCAAGCAGGACGTGGCCCTCTCCCCCGGTTTCAGCCAGCAGCTTGCCATCGGCGCCCCCGCCGTCTTCTGGGAGCTCGACTTCAACGACTGGCTGAACCATGTCTATGCCCTGGTCCCCGGCCTCGCGGTGCGCCTCGAAACGGCCTCCCGCGAGCACCTGTGCCGCCAGCTGCTGGAGCGCTCCCTCGATCTGGCCCTGCTCTCCGAGCCGACCAAGATCGACGAGATTGCCCTGCACCCCATCGGCGAGCTGGTGTTCGAACTGGTGAGCCGGGAGCCGGCCGCAAACGCCGACAGCCTGATGCAGATGCCCCACATTCATCTCGACTGGGGCACCAGCTTCGAACCGCCATCGAGCCGGTTGCAGAGCCTGCAGAAGACCCCAGTGCTGCATTCGAGCTCCGCCAGCATGGCCCTGCAATTCGTGCTGGCCAACGGCGGCGCCGCCTACCTGCCAAGGCGCATGGTGAGCCCCTTCCTGGAGCATGGGCAGCTTCATCTGGTGGAAGGGGGCCAATCCCTGAGCCGCCCGCTCTACCTCGCCTATCTGGAGAAATCCGACCGCCGGGAGCTGATCGATCAGCTGCTGACCCTGCCGCTGGGCTGGCATGACGCCGACTTGCGTCAACCGCCTGCCGAATGAAACAGGGCGATTTCACGCCCAGACCTGTGTTTTCATCTACCGTGGTTATCGGTGCAGCACAAACAACATGAAAAAGGGGCCATCAGGCCCCTTTTGTATGGATGTCTTTGAGCATCAGCCGTGATGGCGACGGTCGTTGGCCTGGGCCAGCAGGGTGCGACTCTCGCGCAGGAACTCCTCCGCCCGCTCGCCGAAGAAGCCGGAGACCTGGCTGAAGGCCTCGATGAAGCCCTCCCTGTCTCCCCGCTCCAGCAACCCAAGCGCCTCGCCGAAGTTCTGGTAGTAGCGGCGGATCATCGCCAGGTTCTGCGGCGACGACAATATGATGTCGGCGTAGAGATGGGGATCCTGGGCAAACAGCCGTCCCACCATGGCCAGCTCCAGCCGGTAGATGGGAGAGCTTAAGGCAAGCAGACGGTCGATGTTGGCCTGCTCCCGGGAGAGGTGCCAGCCGTAGGCGAAGGTGGCGAAGTGGCGCAGCGCCTGAATAAAGGTCATCGCCTCGTCGTGGGCCCTGGCCTCCACCTGCTGCAAACGCGCCCCCCAGATGGTCATCTGCTCCAGCAGCCACTGGCTGGCGGCAGGCTCGCGCCCCTGACAGCAGACGATCACCTGCTTGGCGAGGCTCGCCACGTCCGGCCCGAACATGGGGTGCAGCCCCAGCACCGGCCCCTGGTGTACTGCCAGCATATGGGCAAGCGGTTCACTCTTGACGCTGGTCACGTCCACCAGCAGGCAGTTCTCAGGCAGGTTGCCGAGCCGGTCGATCACCTCGCAGGTGACGTCTATGGGCACCGCCACCATCACCAGCCCGGCGCCGTGCAGGATCTCGTCGGCGCGCGGCCAATCGGCCTGACCCAGGGTTTCGACCCGGTAACCCGAGAGGCTGAACAGGTTGCCGAACAGGCGGCCAAGCTGCCCCTGGCCACCGATGATCACCACCTTGCCGAGCTCAGGCTTCATGCACTTGAAGTGGTGCTCCTTGTCGCTGGCGGACTCCAGAATATAGGACTCGCGCATCACCCGGCGCAGCACATCCTCGATAAGGTCCCCCGGCACCCCCAGTGCCTCGGCCTCGGCGCGGCGGCGGGCCAGCATGCTCGCCTCCCGATCCGGTGCATAGATGGGCAGGCCGTGCCGGCTTTTCACTTCCCCCACTTCCCCCACCAGGGCGAGACGGGCGGCCAGCAGATCAATCAGCTGCTTGTCCACCGCATCTATCTTGTCCCTGAGGGCATTCAACTCTTCCGCCATGTCCAGTCCCTGCTGGCGCCGCCCGCAGCGACGCCCTGTCATTCAAGAGGCAACAAGGTATCACTGCGTGGGCAGTGATACCTCGATGGTTCAATCAGTTACAACAAGATACCACGGCTTATGCCGATGTTCTGGCCAAAAGTGGTGCCGCCAGCTGGCTGTGGCAGCGGGCCAGCAGCGCATCCGTGGTCTCCCAGTCGATGCAGGCATCGGTGATGGAGACGCCGTAGCGCATCTCGCACTTGGGCTGCTCGCTGGACTGGTTGCCTTCGAACAGGTTGGATTCGAGCATCACCCCGATGATGGAGCGGTTGCCCTCCTGGATCTGGTGAATGACGTTGTCGGCCACCTTGGGCTGCAGCCGGTGATCCTTGCTGGAGTTGCCGTGGCTGCAATCCACCACCAGACCGGGCAGCAAACCCGCCTTCTCCAGCGCCTCTTCCGCCAGCGACACATTGACCGAGTCGTAGTTCGGGTGCTTGCCGCCGCGCAGGATCACATGACCATCCGGGTTACCCTGGGTCTGCAGCAGCGCGACCTGACCCTGCTGGTTGATCCCCATAAAAGCGTGGGGGCTGGAGGCCGCCTGCAGCGCATTGATGGCGGTGCCGAGGTTGCCGTCGGTGCCGTTCTTGAAGCCGACCGGCATGGAGAGGCCGGACGCCATCTCCCTGTGGGTCTGGGATTCGGTGGTGCGGGCACCGATGGCCGACCAAGAGAAGAGCTCCGCCAGGTATTGCGGGCTGATGGGGTCGAGCGCCTCGGTGGCCAGCGGCAACTCCAGCTCGGCCAGCCAGCAGAGCAGCTCGCGGGCGCGGTGCAGACCCAGCTCCACGTCAAAGGTGCCATCCAGGTTCGGATCGTTGATAAAGCCCTTCCAGCCGACCGTGGTGCGCGGCTTCTCAAAGTAGACCCGCATGACAATGTAGAGAGAGTCCTGATAGGCGTCATGCAGCGCTTTGAGTCTGGTTGCGTACTCTTTGGCGGCGTCCATGTCGTGGATGGAGCAGGGACCACAGATCACCAGCAGGCGGTGATCGCGACGGTGGATAATGTCGGCGATGGTATTGCGGGCCCCTTGCACGAATGCCAACGCGCGATCGGAGATGGGCAGTTTCTCCTTGAGCTGGGCAGGCGTGATCATCACTTGTTCGGACTGGATATGGATGTTGTTCAGGGGATCTCTTTGCATATTCTCATTCTCTCTACTGTTTCAAGCCAAGGGCGCCGACCGTTCACTTTTGTTTACACGGGTCAGCGCTTTGTTACGCAACCGCCCCCACCTTACCAAGGAAAAACAAACAATCAAGTGAAACTAGCGTCTTTTCACGCTGATAGATGGATAAATGACCAAGAATGCAGAGTGAAACAACTCAAAAGTAGCGACTCGCGAGGCCAAACCAGCCCCAAATCGTAAACATTAGATTACACTCATCCATTTCGATATCATCTCTCTGCCCCCTCTCATGGCCCCTTATCCGGCCCCTCATCCCGGCGATGACGCCGGGCACAAAAAAGCGGGGCACCTGGCCCCGCTTGCATTCCCGTGTTGCTCTTCTTTTATTATTTACCGTGAGCCTTGATAGCCTCGACCGCCTTGTCGGGGAAGTCGCTGAATACCCCGTCCACATCGGCCTGGTAGAGGAAGATGTTGAGCAGGTCGGTGAAGTCTTTCGCATAGGCCGGGATCTGCCCCTCATCCTGACGGAAGGTATAAGGATGCACCTTGAGGCCGGCCGCGTGGGCCTCTTTCACCATGCCGGTGAAGACCGGCTTGCCGGGAGTGCCCGGCTCGGTCACCACCATGGGTTTCCAGGGACCGATTCCCTCGGCATAGGTGGCGATGGTCTTCATGGCCCCCGGCTTGAACATCCAGTCGTAGTCATAGGGGGTTGCCTTGCCCTTGGCATCGTAGACCATGGTCTCGTTCCAGTCGGTCTCGGCCATCAGCTGCACCAGCTTGAGATCCATGCCCATGGCGGGCATCAGCTCGCCGTTGATGCGCTTGAGTTCGTTGGCATCGAAGCACTGCAGATAGACCTTGTCGCTCTTGCTGGTGTAGCCGTACTCCTTGAGCACGTTCAGCACCGCCCTGGAGATGTCCTTGCCCTCGTGGCGGAATAGCCAGGGAGCTTTTATCTCCGGGTAGATGCCGATGTGCTTGCCGGTGCTCTTGTTTAGCCCCTGGATCATCTCGATCTCTTCCTGGAAGGTGTGGATCCTGAAGCTGGACTTCCACAGCGGGAAGCGGGCCGGATAGACCGGCACCTGCTTGCCGTCCACCAGCTGGAACGGCTCGGTCATGCGCAGGGAGCGCACCTCGTCCAGGGTGAAATCCACCACATAGTAGCGACCGTCCGGGCGGGCCCGGCCGGGGAAGCGCTCGGCCACGTCCGTGATGCCATCAAGGAAGTGATCGTGCATCACCACCAGCTGGTCATCCTTGGTCATCACCAGGTCCTGCTCCAGATAGTCGGCGCCCATGCCATAGGCCAGGGCCTTGGATTCCAGGGTGTGTTCCGGCAGGTAACCGGAGGCACCACGGTGGGCGATCACGATTTTGCCTTCGTCGGCCGCCAGTGCGGGCAGCGCCAGGGCAGCCCCGAGGCCAAGGGCTATCAGGGTACGGTGAGGTTGCTTCATCAAGAGATCTCGTTGTTATGGTGTGTAGGATGCAGGCAATTGTTATAGCAGGGGTTTATTGCAGTTTGACGGCGGACGGTAAAGGCCGCCCGCCGTGGGTCATCAGCAGGCTTCGGGCAGGGCGTGGTGGTGTTCAAGCAGCCAGGCACCGAGCTGCTGCTGTTCGGATTCCGACAGGCGCAGCCCCAGCTTGCTGCGGCGCCACAGAATGTCTTCCAGGGAGTGGGCCCATTCGCGCGCGATGAGATAGCGCACTTCGGATTCATACAGTCCGGCGCCAAAGTGCTGGCCGCGCTCCTCCTTCAGCCAGAGGCGGGCATGAGCGCCATAGGATTCGGCGATGCGCAGGGCGCTGCGATCGTCGAGCCAGTCGAATTCCAGCGCAAAGGCTCGCGCCAGTTCACGCACCGAGCAGTCGAACTCGCCACCGGGCAACCGGCAGGAAGCGGTCCAGTCCTCTCCCATCTGGCTGAACCAGGGCTTGAGCTTGTTGCAGGCGGCCTGGGCCAGCTTGCGATAGGTGGTGAGCTTGCCGCCAAACACCGACAAGAGCGGCGCGCCGTCGGATTCACCACTGAGCTCGAGCGTGTAGTCCCGGGTCACCGCCTGGGGTGAATCGGACTCGTCGTCACACAGGGGGCGCACCCCGGCATAGGTCCACACCACGTCTGCCGGGCTTATCTGCCTTGTGAAGTGGGCATTGACCACCTTGCACAGGTAGTTGATCTCGGCATCGCTGATCTTGGCTTCGCGCGGGCTGCCTTTGTGCTCCACGTCCGTGGTGCCGATGAGGGAATAGTCCTGCTGGTAGGGGATGACGAAGACGATGCGGTTGTCCTCGTTTTGCAGGATGTAGGCCTCTTCGCGCTCATGGATGCGCGGCACTATCATGTGGCTCCCCTTGATGAGGCGAATGCCGCGGGGGGATTTCTCGCTCAGGCTCTCGTCATAGAAGGTCTTGACCCAGGGGCCCGCCGCATTGACCAGACCACGGCAGCTGACGGTGAATTGCTCGCCCCCTTCCCGCTCCAGCGTCAGGGTCCAGTGCTTGGATCCGCGCACCGCCTTGACGCAGCGGGTACGGGTCTGCACGTCAGCGCCCTTGTCCCGCGCCAGCATGGCATTGAGCACCACCAGCCGGGCGTCGTCGACCCAGGCGTCCGAGTATTCAAAGCCCTTGTTGATGCCGCTCTTGAGACCGTCCTGCGGCAGGAAGCGCAGACCGCAACTCCCCTTGAGCTTGTCCCGCTTGGCCAGGTTGTCATAAAGGAAGAGACCGGCTCGGATCATCCAGGCCGGACGCAGGTGCGGGCGATGGGGCAGACGAAAACGCATGGGACGGGCGATGTGGGGAGCCATGCCGAGCAGGACCTCCCGCTCCGCCAGCGCCTCTTTCACCAGCCGGAATTCGTAATGTTCGAGGTAGCGCAGGCCGCCGTGGATCAGCTTGCTGGAGTTGGACGAGGTGGCAGAGGCGAGATCGCTCGCCTCGAACAGCGCCACCTTCAGCCCCCGCCCCGCCGCATCTGCCGCGATGCCGACCCCGTTGATGCCGCCGCCGACGACGACCAGATCATAATGTTCGCTCATGTTCACCTACTTTCTTATTTTGTGTTTGCCATGACAGCAATGTTTGATTTCGCTCATATTAGAACATGAAAAACCAATAAACGAACATTTCGTGAGAGAAATGTGATCGCGATTGTTTTCACAATGCTAAAAATGCTGCCAGTCGGTGACGGCCTGGCAAGGCTAAGGTCTGCCGGAAACAGCCATTTTGGGCAGGGAGGAGAACAAAGAGTCCCGGATGGGGGCGCCCATGAAGCAAGGTGATGAACGCGATGGCGTGAATCCCTCGCAGGCGCCTAGGCTGTGTTCTTAAAGTGATGAGGATATAATCTCACATCTTCTCAACAGCTTAAGATCCATTCCGTGTCCCGCCGTTATCAGCTGACTGATGCACAATGGGGGCTTATCGAGCCCCAGTTTCCTTCTCGAAGCC
>NZ_JAPCIZ010000056.1:0-27138 GCF_027707725.1 Aeromonas sp. QDB25
TCATGGTGTTCCGCTTTGTTTCTTTGGCGAGAAGAAGCGTACCAGAACCGGCAGTTGGCCTCTTCTCTCCTATGCACCATGGGTGTTGCAGTTATTATCTGAATTCGCGTTCCATCGAAAGATTTGGTTGCGCTGCCTGAACAGCCCCCATCCAGATTGTTTTTTGCACAGGCGTTGTTGATAACCAATGTAGAACCCATTTAGAGTGCAATGGCTCAAACAATCGTATAAAGCTAACTGCTTGATTTGTATTCGCTGGAAGTAATTCCTTTTGCAAAACAGATGCAAGCCCAGTCGTTGCGCCAGCAATAATAACAAGAACATCATTTTCTTTTAACTGGCTTCTTGATATTTGCCTATCAACATCTTCAGAAATGAAAAACTCTGGGTCAATGCTTACAATATTTGATTTCCCGATATTTTCTGCCTTTAAAAATCTAACGCCTTCATCTATAAATTCAGCTCCAATTGTGCTCGGTGTGGTGCCTTTTGATATAACAGCAGCAAGATTTTTAATTTTGCAGACAACCCAATGCTTCGGCACTTGGCCGAGCCACTCGACGCCGGAGTCTTTCATGGGGACATCGGGGTTGAGGCCCTTGGTGACGGCGTGGGAGATCACTGCCTGCCGCTTCTCTTTGAGCAGTTCGATCAGCCGCTGCTGCTGGGCAATCAGCCGGTCTATCCGAGCTGTTTCGTAGTCGAGGAAGGCGGCTATGGTGCGTTGCTCAGTATCTGTGGGTATAGGCAAGATAATATTTTTCATCTCGCTGTAGTTAGTGCTCCACAGGTCAGCGACGATCCCTTTCCCCCATCGATAAAATTCCTCTTGAAATGGATAGCTTCTCAGTAAGTGATGGATGTATCGATGGTTTATCCCTTTTGGCTCCATCACAATACTGATTAGAGATACTGAACCATCACGCTCAGAAATCCCTGAAGATCCCTTTCTGTCGGAACGACTGTTGATCACAAAGTCACCGGCTTTCACCAGTTTTCGATTATCACCGGCATCACTTTTAGCCGCTGTATCTAACTGAGGCAAAATCCCATTTTTTGTAACCGAAAGTGCGGCATAGTCTTTATCACTTACCTTTTCCCTACGTTCGAAAAGAAACTGGCCAAGGCGCTTAGCATCCCAATGGCTTGGAACTGTGTCCAACCACTCCACTCCCGAATCCTTATATTCCGGATAGGGGTGATAATTACCTGCCAGCCCTTGCTGAGCAGTAGCAACGACTTCGCTCATGAATGCACCTCCGCCAGCAGCTGCATAATCTCCTTGGCGACCGCATCGAGATCAGCATCAATCGCTGCTAGCTCCCGGGGCGGCTGGTACTGGTAGAAGTGGCGGTTAAAGGGGATCTCGTAGCCAACGATGCCGACCTGACCATCGAGCGGGTCGGTTTTACTGGTGTCGATCCAGGCATCCGGCACATGGGGCAGTACCTCACGCTGCAGATATTCGTAAATGTCTTCCCCTAGCGGCACATTTTCGTTATCCCGCAGATCCGGGTTGGCTTCCGGCTCGCCTTTGGCTTTACACACCTCGGCGGCATCGTCCTGCTCAGCCAGATGGTTCACCAGCAGCTTAAAGGCCGGAGCAGGCAGCTTGACCTCACCCAGCAGTTTGGTCAGCTGCTTTTTGAATTTGTCGCGAGAGAGCAACTTGGCCTCAGCGAACTGGCCCACGGCAGTCAGAATGGCAGACTGCAGGGAGCCATCGAGCTTGGCCCAACCCTTATCGGCAGTGAGGCTGGCAAGGCGCTCGGCATCCTGCGGATAGAACGCCAGTTTCAGCGGCCGCTCCACCGTGATACGGCGATAACCGAAGGCGGTGGTGGGGAAGATCTTGGCGATGGGCCCTTCTTCATAACGGCTGGCGAGGCGGACGATTTGCTCAATGGCTTCGTCGCTCAGTTGCTTACGCTTGGAGCCCAACGACTTACGCATGGGGCTGTGCATGTCGCTGGCGTTGATCAGCAGCACCTTGCCCTTACGCTCGGCCGGTTTGTGGTTCGACAGCACCCAGATATAGGTGGCGATGCCGGTGTTGTAGAACATGTCGGTGGGCAGGGCCACCAGGGTATCGAGCAGGTCGTGTTCCAGAATGTAGCGGCGGATCTCGCTCTCGCCGCTGCCCGCTCCACCGGTAAAGAGCGGGGAGCCGTTGAGGATGATGCCGATCCGGGCACCCTCCGGCTTCATCTTGGCGATCAGATGTTGCAGGAACAAGAGTGAGCCGTCAGAGACACGGGGCAGACCTGCCCCGAAGCGGCCGCTGTGGCCCTTTAGCAGGTGTTCGTCCCGCACTTGCTTCTCGACCTTCTTCCAGTCCACTCCGAATGGTGGGTTGGAGAGGCAGTAGTCAAACTTGTCCAAGGGCAACTGGTCATCGGAGAGGGTGTTGCCGAGCTTGATGTTGCTGATGTCTTGCCCCTTGATCAGCATGTCGGCCTTGCAGATGGCAAACGACTCGGGGTTGAGCTCCTGACCAAAGGTGGCGAGACGTGCCGCCGGGTTCAGCTCGTGCAGATACTCCATGCCGCAGGAGAGAAAACCACCGGTGCCCGCCGTGGGGTCATAGATGGTCCGCACCACGCCCGCGGTGGTCAGAGCCTCGTCATCAGCCGCAAACACCAGCGAGGTGGTGAGCCTCACGATGTCACGGGGGGTGAAGTGCTCACCGGCGGTCTCGTTGGAGCTCTCGGCAAACTTGCGGATCAGCTCCTCGAACACCAGACCCATGTGGTAGTTGTCTACGGTCTCAGGGGAGAGATCGACGTTGGCGAAGTTGCGGACCACCTTGTAAAGCAGGTCGGCATCTTCCAGCAGATCGATGCTGGCGGCGAAGTTGAAGTGCTCGAACACCTCGAATGCCTCACGGGAAAAGCCCCGCACATAGGCATCCAGGTTGTCGCCAATCTGCTTCTCGCCAAGGTTGTCGAGGGTGAGCTTGGCGGTGTTGTAGAAGCTCTGTCCGGCGGCATTCAGCAACAACTTATGGCGGGCCAGCTCGGGCATGGCCTTGGTGCTCTCTGCGGTGGCCAGCACCTTGTCACGGCTCGGGGCCAGCACGCACTCAAGACGACGTAACACGGTGAAGGGCAGGATGATGCGGCCATACTGGGACTGCTTGAAATCACCTCGCAGGAGGTCAGCCACCGACCAGATGAGATTGGCAAGGGAGGAGATATTGGTTGTCATGGAAACCCCGTGGGACGCTCGAAATAGCGTGATCCTATCACAGCATCTGGCCTCCAGTCGTGGCCTCGGAGCAGGCTGCGTAAATCTGCCGTTTTTGATTTTCCCGTTTGGCCCACCAACAAGGGCAAAAGGGCCAATTAGGGTGCTCAATCTGCGGAAATTTCAGCATTTTATAGAACTTTTTCTGTGTGAGACTTCGTAGAAAAAGTTCTTAAATCTGCCAAAATTTCAGCAGATCGGCAGACCTCATATCCCACCTATTTGGCGGGGCGGAGGCCAGCTATCAACTTAGCAAGGAATGTCACTACATCACCTGTTGTCAATCATTAGAATATTTCATGAATAGCCGTTTTTGCGTTGTTCACAACGAAAACTCGAAATGGGACCTTGGGGAGGAAAAAAGAGGGGTTGTATTGCTTCTGCCGATCCGTATAGTCGGGGTTGTCGGCGGGCAGACGCCCCCGCACATCGCACCTTGGCTCACGCCATAGGCCCACGGGGGGCGCTGTTACCCGACCTGATTACCGCCGCTTGGAACACACACAACCTAATTTTAGTTCCACAGCAGCGGTCCTCTAAGAGGAGAGACACCATGTCTCAATCCACTCAATTTGACCTTGAATTTCCCCTGGCCGATGCTGGCCACTCCCTGACTATCGACTTTGCTGCCATCAAAGAGCAGTTCCCCATTATGGATGTCGCCTCGGCCCTGACCGGGCAAGACGTCAAGAAAGTCGGCTCCAACACCTATCGACTGGATGATGCCAGTTGCCCACTGTGCGGCCATAATGATTGCTTCACCCTCTACCCTGACGACGATAGGTTTAAGTGCTTTAGCTGTGATGAACATGGGGATGTGCTCGATCTAGTCGTCAAGTGCGACAAAGCCCGTAGCCCTGCTGATGCAGCCCGCTTGCTCCTGCTGGGCGAGCTGTCAGTCGCCCCAACCGTTCGCAAAGTGGTGAAGCTGGAGCAGCCGATCTACACGGCCCCACCTGCTCGCCTGCAAGAACTCTTCAATCTCGCAGCTAGTCACTATCAGTCCCGTCTGGATGTAGACGAACTGATGGAGCGGCGTGGCCACTCTGAGGAGGTGTTGGTGGGGTTGGATATCGGCTTCTCCGGTGGCCTGAACAAGGCACTGAAGGATGCAGGGTTCAGCCAAGAGGAACGGCTGGCCTCCGGTCTGGTCAAGCCTCGCAAGGATGCACCTGACCAGCTTCGCGACTTCTTCCCGAGTGGCGTCTATGTGTTCCCGCACTTCGACCGCAACGGACAAGTCAGCCGCTTCACCTTCAAGGACCCAAATAAGGGTCAACCGTACCAACTGCCGAGCCGTCATTGGCTTAACGGGGTGCAGTTCTACGGGGAAGAGTGTCTGAATGCTCCAGGTCCTGTCGCCCTGGTAGAAGGAGAGAATGACCGCCTGTCACTAGTAGATGTCGGTTGGCCGGGCCCTGTGCTGGCGACCATTGGCACGCTGTCACAGACCCAATTGGATTGGCTGAAGCGTGAGCTGACTGAACGTGACGTCGTGACCTTCTTCGACACTGATGACGCGGGCGACAAGTACCGCTCAAAGATGGCTCGGCTGGGCCTCAAGCTGACCCAAGTCAAGCTGCCAGATTGCGTGAAGGACATCGACGAATACCTGCATGGCGACAACCCCTTGCCTCTGACCGAGCTGGTGGCGGCATTCACCCTGGTTGAGCCTGTGGCCGAAGCCGAAGCCGAAGCCGAAGCCGAAGCCGTTCAGGACGATGATCAGCATCTGGAAGTCGTCAAGGTCCTGCCACGTACAGCCATCTTTGAAAACGAGCTCAACGATTCGGCCAACGCCGAACGGTTCGTGCAGATGCACGGGCATAACCTGAAGTTCGTCCCTGAGTTAGGTGGCTTCATCCACTTCGATGGTACGCACTGGACCCAGAATGACTTGACGCCCATGATCCTTGCTCAAACCGTGGGCAAAGAGATCCAGGAAATCGGGCAGATGTTGATCAAGCAGGCGTGCAAGAAAGAGGAGCTGTCTTGGGCCTATGCAGTGCTCAGACACGGCTCAAGTAGCCTTAACCGGGCTGGCATTCAAAACATGCTGGAGCTGGCCAAGCCGATGATGACGGCAAGACTGCACGAGTTGAACGCCAACCCGATGCTGTTGGGCACGGCCAATGGTGTCATCGACCTGAAGTCGGGCCGCCTGTTGGCTCCGAGACGGGCATTCATGATGACTCACCATAGCCCAGTGGCCTATGACCCGACCGCCACCTGCCCACGATGGGAGCAGTTCATCGACGAGATCTGCTGTGGTAATGCCGAGTACGTTGCCTTCCTGCAACGTTGTGTGGGCTACTGGATCACCGGCCGTACCGATGAACAACTCCTGTTCTTCCTCTACGGAGGCGGCTGCAACGGCAAGAGTACCTTCATGTCGGTCATTCAGCAGTTGCTGGGAGAGTTCAGTCGGCAGATCAGCAGTAACGTCTTGCTGTTCAACCGCAACGGCAATACCGGTCCGAACCCGTCACTGACCAAGCTGGTGGATGCACGTCTGGTGGTCGCCAACGAGCTGCCAGAGGGGGCCCGTATGGATGAGAACTTGGTGAAGGCCATGACGGGGGATGACGTAATTGTCGCTCGTGCTCCCTACGCCAAGAAGGAGATGGAGTTCCGCCCATCCTTCTCTCTGGTGATGGTGGGCAACCACAAGCCCGAGATCCGCGATACCAGCAATGGCATGTGGCGTCGGATGCTGATGCTGCCCTTCAATGCCTCCTTTACGAAGGCACAGCTGGACCCCATGCTGATGGAGAAGCTGCGGGCCGAGATGCCCGGCATTCTGAATTGGGCCATCCAGGGCTGCCAGATGTGGCAAGAGCAGAGACTCAAGGCATCGATTCCTGCTCGCCTCAAGCAGGATGTCGAGACCTACCGTGCCGAGTCGGATATGGTCGGCTGCTTCCTTGATGAGTGCACCCAGGCCAGAGCAGGGGCCAAAGAGCTCATGAGCGAGGTCTACGCAGTCTACAGCCGCTGGGCACAGCAGAACGGTGAATGGGTCATGAAGAGGCTGGCCCTCAAGAAGAAGCTGTTAGAAAAGGGCTATCTGATCCCCCGCTATAAGAGCAATGACACCATCATCGGGTTGACCCTGCTCGATAGCGAGATGGCTGACATGACGGTCTCAGTCCGTAGGGAGCAGCCGGAAACAGGAGCGAACTACACAGTATGACGAATGGGGGGCCTGCGGGCCCCTCTGCCGTTTTAGATTTTCCCGTTTAGCCCGCCAACAAAAGCAAAGGGCCCAAACCAAGCAGTCAATCTGCCGAAATTTCAGCATTTTATAGAACTTTTCCTGTATGAAATCTCGTAGAAAAAGTTCTTAAAAATGCCAAAATTTCAGCATCTCGGCAGACCCATCCCTCCCTTTATCCGGCATCAGCAAAGGATGAAAGGGCCGCCTCTATCACCTCTTTGAGCTTCTCCAGCGAGACATCCCCTCCATATCGGTCATAGCTGATCGCCCCGTTGGTGTGGCCCAAGATCGCCGCCGCATACTGCAATGGCACTCCGTGACCTTTGAGTGTTGTCCCCACGGTATGCCGCAGGCTGTGGAAGTCCTTGTCGACGGGGCGATGGCGACTAAACCACTGCCCCCACAGGTGGCTGTATCCATCCTGGCGATGTGGCAGTTCAGGGAAGAGGCGTCCCCCTATCCTCTCCTTCACAAACTCGATGAAACCGCTCTGGATGAGGTGTCGATGGATAGGAACGAGACGAGCACTGTTGGCCGTCTTGAGTTTCTGGTCTGGCCGTCCACTGCGAATATTCAGGCACCATATACCGTCAACCTGTTGCACATCATCTGCGTACAACTGGCAGATCTCATTGGCACGAGCCCCGGTGAACAGCCCCAGCAGAGCAATCCACCTACGGTGGGGCTCTTGCTGCTTAGCCCACCCGATAAACTTGCGACGTTCTTCCGCTGTGTACCCACTTCGTGAGTTCACCTCTTTGGCTCGCTGTAGCTTCAATCCGGCGAAATGGTTGATGACCCCATCCTGATGGTTAGCCAGCCAGTTAAACAGCAGAGAGAGCTTCTGCAGATACTTGTTGATGGTGGTCGGACTCTTGCCGGAGTTCAGCAGGTCCTCCTTGAACTTGACCACATCCGCTTTCGCATAGTCAGCAGCCGGTCTATCACCCAGCGCCTTGATGAAGCAGCCGATGTAGTTCTTCTGGTTGCTGAGCTCTTTCGGTGCCCAGGAGAGGGCCTTCTCTTTCAGATAGCGGTCACTCAAGACCGACAACAGCGGAGCAAGCGGTTTGGCCGCCGGAGTCATCGGCTGGGCTACTGATTGCTCATGTGGGGCAACATTGACGTCTGCAGGCAACCGAATGGGCTTGGGTCTGGAACGCACACAGGCAAGCAGCTTCGCAACAGCTGCACGGGCCGTCAGCTTGTCTCGGGTATGCAGGGATTTTTTGATCTCTTTACGACGACCACAGGGGAGCGTGGTGACTTTCCGGTAATACCAGATGCCGTGGGGACTGAGCCAGAGATTCATCGATGAGCTCCTCGTCGTCCACACAAAGTGGATGACCAAGGGCTTTAGGAAGCTAACTTATTGAATTTCAGAAACAGGTGGTGGCCCTACCAGCCACATCCCGGCACTCGAGTCCCCCGCCTTGGCTGCTACCTTCCGGTCCTGACCAGGTCGACGGGTTATCAATGCGAGAGGACCAATAGGACCACCGGCGAGGAGAATAGGCAAACTGGCCCCTCAATGCAATGGCTTTCTACCGCATCACGAGCCGTTCGCCTTATTTTTCAACAATCTGGCCAAGGGTTCAGCTAAAGAGCATGAATTTGGCACCCACCAGCAACATGAGCAGGGCAAAGGCCTGCTTGAGCCGCCGGGGTGACATTCGGTGTGCCAGTCTGGCGCCCAGACGGGCAAACTGGGTGCTGGTGAGCACGATGCCAAGCAGGGCTGGCAGATAGATGAATCCGACGCTCCACTCGGGCAGATCGGCGTCTCCCCAACCGGCATAGAGGTAGCTGAGGCTGCCTGCCAGGGCGATGGGCATGCTGCAGGCGGCGGAGGCGGCCACGGCGTTGCGCATGGGCACCGAATTCCAGGTGAGGTAAGGCACGGTCAGCGAGCCGCCACCGATGCCGAACAAGGCCGACATCCAGCCGATGACGGTGCCCGCGATCCCGGTACCAAGGGGGCCCGGCATGTGTCGCTCCGCTTTTGGCCTCAAATTGAGCCCCATCTGCAGGGCCATGGTCCAGGCGAAGCAGCCTATGATGATGTTGAGGGTGCTGGCGCTCAGCAGGTTGGCGGTCATGCCGCCGAGCCAGGCACCGACCAGCATGCCGGCGCCCAGGCGCCGAATCATTCCCCAGTCCACCGCCCCGGCCTCCTGGTGCGCACGCAGGGAGCTGAAACCGGTGAAGATCATGGTGGGCAGCGAGGTGCCGAGGGCCAGATGGGTGATGATCTCCGGCGCCACGTCCTGTGCGTGAAAACTCAGGACCAGCACGGGGACGATGATGAGTCCGCCGCCGATACCGAACAGCCCGGCCAGCATGCCCGCGAAGGCGCCCAACACCAGATAGCCCACAAACAGCATAAACATTCCTTCAATAACGAAACAGCGGTCAACTTGACCGCCATTATCCATAAAAAAGAGATGGCATCTTGCCATCTCTTTATTGTGCCGATTAATGCAGGGGAATGGTACCGTCCATCACCTTGTAGAACGCCAGCACGGCGCAACCGAGCAGGGCTGCCGTCATCCCCTGCTCCAGCCGGTTGAGGCTGCGCAGGCCGTGGTGCTGGCGCGCCTTCCAGTAGATGAAGATCCCCGGGCTGTAGAGCAGCGCCACCAGCAAGAGGTACTCCACTCCGGCGGCATAGACCAGCCAGCAGCCATAGACGGTGGCCACCAGGGCCAGCAGCAGGTCGCGCTTGCGCTGATGGGGCTGGTCCGCGTAGGTCTCCCCTTTCAACGCCAGCTTGAGACCGTAAGCACCGGAGAAGACATAGGGCACCAGGGCCGCCGAGGTGGCGATGTTCACCAGCGCCAGGTAGGTGCTGTTCTGGAAGTAGATGATGATGAGGAAGGTCTGCACCAGGCAGGTGGAGCACCAGAGCGACACCTTGGGGGAACCGTTCTTGTTCTCCTTGGCGAACCAGGCCGGGAAGACCCCGGTCTTGCCAGCTATGTAGGGCACTTCCGCCGCCAGCACGGTCCAGCTCAGCAGGGCCCCCATCACCGAGATCACCAGGCCGATGTTGATGAGCCAGGCGCCCCAGGGGCCGACCACGGCTTCCAGGATCATGGCGGTGGAGGGGTTCTTGAGGGCCGCCAGTTGCGGCTGGTTCATGACCCCCAGGGAGAACAGGGTCACCATGACGTAGAGCGCCAGGGCGCCGAGCAGCGCCAGCACGGTGGCGCGGCCCACGTCCTTGCGATGGCGGGCACGGGCGGAGACCACCACGGCCCCCTCGATGCCGATGAAGACCCAGAGGGTCACCTTCATGGTGGACTTGACCTGATCCATCACGGAGCCGAGCTCGGGACTCCCCTGCCCCCAGAGATCCAGGGTGAAGGTCTCCATGTTGAAAGCGAGCAGGATGGCTACACAGAAGACGATGAGGGGCACCATCTTGGCGATGGTGGTGACGATGTTCACCAGCGCCGCCACCTGGATGCCGCGCAGCACCAGGGCATGCACCGACCAGATGAGCAGGGAGGCGAGCGTGATGGCGACCGGGGTGTTGCCGTCACCGAAGATGACATTGTCCGGCGTGTCGAAGAAATAGCTCAGCGCACTGAACACCACGATGGCGTAGGAGACGTTGGCCAGCAGCTGGCACAGCCAGTAACCCCAGGCGGCGTTGAAGCCGACGAAATCCCCGAACCCCGCCTTGGCGTAGCTGAAGATGCCGCCATCGAGATCCGGTCGACGCATGGAGAGATTCTGGTAGACCAGGGCGAGGCAGATCATGCCGATCCCCGTGATGGCCCATCCCAGGGCGACGGCCCCGGCACTGGCGTGCGCTGCGATGTTTTGCGGCAGACTGAAAACCCCGGCACCGACCATGGAGCCGATCACCAGCGAAATGAGGGCACCCAGCCCCAGTTTCTTGTCCATCTCAAACCTGTTTTATTAGGCGGCGGCTGAGCATCCGTATTCATACAGCGCGCGACATGGGAGGGGCTAGAAATCCGTACCCCGTGAAAAAGGCGGCAACTATATTGCATGACTATTCCGGCCGCAATCCCTCTTGCCGTCAATCATGAGCCGCCTTGACCGCGCGCAATTTTACAGCACTGACCCGGAGTGCCTGTGAGCTGGTTCAAATTAAGAAAGACCCGTTGATATTTCACGACTTTTCATGATGTCGCCCCGCTTTTCAAAAAGCGGACCTGCATGGCTATGCACCCTTGCTCTGGGGCCTTTCCTCTGCAAAAACGCCCCTGCAGGAGGGGCGTCAGAGAGGGTATATGCAGGGGGGACTAGAGCCTCAAGCCGCCGTCCAGCTCGATCATCCGCCCGGACAGATAGTCGTTGGCAAGGATGAACTGCACCGTCTGGGCCAGCTGCGCCGCCTGCCCCAGGGTGCCCACCGGGATGGCCTGCTGCATGCGGGCCATGGCTTCGGGTTTCATCGCCGCCGTCATATCGGTGGCAAAGACGCCGGGGGCGATGCCCATCACCCGGATGCCGTGACGGGCCAGCTCCTTCCCCCAGGTGACAACCAGAGAGGCCACCCCCGCCTTGCTGGCGGCATAGTTGCTCTGGCCCATGTTGCCGGCCCGGGCGATGGAGGAGATGTTGATGATGACGCCCCCCTCCCCGCCGGTGGCCATCAGCGCCGCCCCCTCGCGCCCGCACAGGAAGGTGCCGGTGAGATTGACGTCGATGACACTCTGCCACTGGGCCAGGCTCATCTTCTCCGTCAGTGCCCCCTCCTTCACCTTGATCAGCATGCCGTCGCGCAGGATGCCGGCACAGTTGACGAGGCCGTGCAGGGCCCCCAACTGATCCTTGATGGCGGCGAAGGTCGCCTCGACCTCCGGCTCGCTTGCCACGTTGCAGACGAACAGGGCGCAGCGGCCGTCACGGCTGCGCACCTCCGCCTCGGTCACCTCCAGATCGGTGCGGTTGACGTCGATGAGTGCAAGCACGGCACCTTGCTCCGCCAGACTCAGGGCGATGGCGCGCCCGAGCCCCCTGCCCGCCCCCGTGATCGCAATGACTTTCCGTGTGATATCCATAAATGCTCCTGGTGAGATGGCCGGTGACTGTCGAGTCAAAGACTATCGGGTAAAAAGGTAGATAGCGGCCCTTAACCCGGCGCTGTCTTGTCCCGATAGAGCTCGAGGATGCTGGAAAAATCCTTGTTCTCCTGGCCCAGGCTCGCGTGCAGGTTGAAGAGGTTGCGGGCCAGGGCCCCCATGGGCACGGCGCTGTGGGCATGTTCCGCCAACGCCATGGCGAGCCCCAAATCCTTGACCATCAGCCGGGTCATAAAGCCCCCTGTATACCCACGGGATGCCGGGACGTTCTCCATCACCCCGGGCCAGGGGTTGTAGCGCTCCAGGCTCCAGTTGTTGCCCGAACTCTTGCCCATGATGGTGGAGAGCACGGCGGGATCCAGCCCCTCCTTGACCCCGAGCGCCAGCGCCTCGGCGGTGCCGGCCATGTGGATGGCGAGCAGCATGTTGTTGCACATCTTGGCGATCTGGCCCGCGCCGAGGGCACCGGCGTGAAACAGGTTATGCCCCATGCAGGCGAGCACGGGTCTGGCCGCTTCAAAATCCGCTTGTTCGCCGCCGACGATGAAAGTGAGCGTGCCCGCCGCCGCGCCAGCCACGCCCCCCGAGACGGGTGCATCGAGAAAACGGATGCCGCGCGCCTGCGCCGCCGCCCCCACCTGACGGGCCGAGGCCACGTCTATGGTGGAGCAGTCGATGACCAGGGCACCGGGCGACAGGGCCGTCAGCAGATCCTGGCCGCCCCGCTCACCGGCACTCTCCCCCAGCCAGAGACTGCGCACGTGCTCGCCCGCTGGCAGCATGCTGATGACCAGCTCGCAGCCGCTCACCGCTTCCCGGGCATTGCCGGTGGCGAGGCAGTCGGCCTCGATGGCGCGGGTCAGGCTCTCGGGCACCAGATCAAACACCTGCACCCTGTGCCCCGCCCTGGCCAGGTTGGCGGCCATGGGGCCCCCCATGTTGCCAAGCCCGATAAACCCAATCCTTGTCATGGTGTGCTCCTTGTGTGTGATCCCGCGTCAGCGGAGGCGCAAGGGGTTGTCCCCCTCGGGCCAGCGATAGAAGGCATCCAGCCAGGCCTCGCCCGTCTGCGGGGCCTGCCAGCGGGGGGATTTGTCCTTGTCGATGAGCAGAGCCCGCACCCCTTCCACAAAATCCCCTCTGAGCACGCAGTTGACCGAGAGGGTCAGCTCGTCGGCAAACACCTCGGCCAGGGACTGGCGCCGTGCCTGCCAGAACTGGCGCCAGAGAATGGCGCGGCTGATGGGGCTGCCGCGAAGGCAGGTCTCCCGCCCCTGAGTCAGCGCCGGTTCGTCCAGCTCGGCGTCCTCGAGGCGTGCCAGCACCCCTTGCAGGGAGCGGCCGGTCAACAGCGCATCGATGCGGGCCTGGTGGGGCAGCAGTACGGGAGGCGGCAATGCCTGACCAGGGGCCTCCTGCAAATCGGTGAGCAGCGCCTCGATCTGCTCGCAGGGGTCGCCTGCGGACCAGTCGAGGGCGGCGAGGCGCGCCGGCAGCTCCGCCCGCTCGCGGCTCCCCATGGCATGATCCGCGAGCCCCAGGCCGATGGCGTCCGTTCCGTTGAAGCGGGCACCGGTGAGGCCGAGCCAGAGCCCGAGCCGCCCCGGCATCCGACTCAAAAACCAGCTGGCCCCCACGTCCGGATAGAGGCCTATGGTCACCTCCGGCATGGCGAACAGACTCTTCTCGGTCACCACCCGGAACCCGGCCCCGGCAAAGAGACCGATGCCGCCCCCCATGCAGATGCCGTCCGCCACGCAGACAAGGGGCTTGCCGTAGCAGTGGATGTGGTGATCGAGCCGGTACTCCTGTTCGAAGAAGTCGCGGGCATAGCCAAACAGTGCCGACTCGCTCCCCTCCTGCTTGCGGTAATAAAAGGAGCGGATGTCGCCACCGGCGCAGAATGCCTTCTCGCCGGCCCCCTGCAACAGCACGCAGACGATGGCCGGATCCTGCTCCCAGCGGGTCAACGCCCCCTGCAACAACTGGATCATCTCAAGGCTCAGGGCATTGAGGGAGGCGGGGCTGTCCAGAGTCAGCATGCCGATGTGGCGGCCATCCGCCGTGGGGAGGGTCTCGATGCGCACGGGCTCAGTCATGGTCGGCCCCCGCAGACCGGGTATCTGCCCCTGCGGCATGGCGGGTCGCCATCATTACCTCATTCATCCTTCACTCCCTCACTCTTTCGGCCTGGATTGGTCGTAACGCCAGCGCGGGGCCCGCTTCTCGAGGAAGGCCGCCACCCCTTCGCGCTGGTTGGCATCGTCAAACAGGGCGAGAAAGAGGCTGCGCTCGAGCGGCAGCGCCGCGTCCCTGTGGGTGCTTCGCCCCTGATTGATGAGCTGTTTGCAGGCGCGCAGGGCGCTCGGGCTCTGGCGCTCCACCAGCTGGGCCATCTGCTGCGCCGCCTCCCAGGCGTGCCCCTCGGTCACCACCTCCTCCACCAGCCCCATCTCGTAGGCCAGGGTGGCGCTCACTTTCTCGCCGCAGAGGATCATCCGCTTGGCCCAGCCCGGCCCCACCAGCTCGGTCAGGCGCTGGGTGCCACCGGCACAGGGCAGCAAGCCCACCGAGGCCTCCGGCAACCCCAGCTTGGCCTGCTGCTCGGCGATTCGGATGTCGCAGGCCAGTGCGACTTCGAGCCCCCCTCCCATGGCATAGCCGTTGATGGCGGCGATGCTGACCCCGTGAAAGCGGGCCAGCGCCTCGAAGGCGTGGCCAAAGGCCTCGGCCACCTCGCGGGCATGCGCCAGGCTGCCGTCGGCGAACATCTTGAGATCGGCGCCGGCGCAGAAGAATTTCTCTCCGGCACCGCGGATCACCAGGGCCACCACGTCGGGGCGACCATCCAGCTCCACCATCATCTGCAAGAAGGCTTTCAGGCTGGCGAGCGTCCAGGTGTTGGCGGGTGGGTGATCGAGGGTGATGTAGGCCACGTGGCCGTGATATTCGAGCCTGATCCTTGTCATTGCGTTGTCCTTGTCAAAAAAACTGCCCCATGATGACAGGGTTGAATGGAGCCAACCTGCACCTGGCTCACAAAGCCTGAGGACGTGCCGACTGCGTCCTCAGAGCAGGCCCCTCCCGCTATTCCAGCGACAGGCCGGGGTCGGCCAGCAGGCGGCGGGCGATGATGAGCCGCATCACTTCATTCGTCCCTTCCAGAATGCGGTGCACCCGGGTGTCGCGCAGATAGCGCTCAAGCGGATACTCGCGGATATAACCATAGCCGCCAAAGAGTTGCAGGGCGTCGTCGCAGATGCGGTGCCCCACATCGGTGGCAAAACGCTTGGCCATGGCGCACCAGGCACTCTTGTCCGGGCTGCCCTCATCGAGTTTGGCGGCCGCCTGGCGCACCAGCAGGCGGGCGGCGGCCAGCTCGGTGGCCATGTCGGCCAGGCGAAACTGCACGCTCTGGAATTCGCTGATCGGGTGTCCAAATTGCTGGCGCTGCTGCACATGGGCCAGGGCATCGTTGAGAGCCTGCTGAGCTGTGCCCAGCGAACAGCTGGCGATGTTGATGCGCCCCCCATCGAGCGCCTGCATGGCGAACTTGAACCCTTCCCCCTCCTCCCCCAGCCGGAAGCGAGCGGGAATGCGCACGGCGCTGAAGTCCACCTCCCGGGTCGGCTGGCTGTTCCAGCCCATCTTCTCCTCCGCCTTGCCGTAGCTCACGCCGGGGGTCTGGGCCGGTACCATGAAGGCAGAGATCCCCTTGGCCCCCTCGCCACCGGTGCGGGCCATCACCACCAGCACGTCTGTGCTGCCGGCGCCCGAGATGAACACCTTGCTGCCGTCGAGGAGGTATTCTTCGCCATCGCGCACGGCGCGGGTCTTGAGGGCCGCAGCGTCGGAGCCCGCCCCTGGCTCGGTGAGGCAGTAGGCTCCCAGCAGCTCGCCGCTGGCGAGCCTGGGTACCCACTCCTCGGCCACCTCGGCAGGCAGCCAGCTGCCCAGCATCCAGCTCACCATGTTGTGGATGGTGAGATAGGCGGTGGTGGAGGTGCAGCCCATGGCGAGGCGCTCGAAGATGAGGCTGGCATCGAGCCGGTTCAGGCCCAGACCGTCATACTGCTCCGGGGTATAGAGGCCACACAGGCCCAGCGCCGCCGCCTGCTTGATGGTGGGGATGGGGAATTCGTGATCCCTGTCCCAGCGCGCGGCATGGGGTTTGAGCGCCAGATCGGCGAAGGCGCCGGCCGACTCGACACAGGCCCGTTGGGATTCGGTCAGGGTAAAATCCATCTTGTTCGCTTCCTTTGTACTTGTTCCGTCGATCCGTTGCTGTCAATGGGGGCACCCGGGCAAAGTGGGCAACCCCTGCCGTCAGCGCAGCTGAATGGTCATATTGGGGCCGTTGGGAATGTCTTCGTCGAACCAGCGCTCCGTCACCGTCTTGGTCTCGGTGTAAAAACGCACCGCCTGTTTGCCGTAGGCGTGCAGATCCCCGTAGAAGGAGCCGCGCCAGCCGGTAAAAGAGAAGAACGGCAGCGGCACCGGGATGGGCACGTTGATCCCCACCTGGCCCACCGCCACCTCGTGGCGGAACTTGCGGGCGGCGGCGCCACAGCCGGTGAAGAGGGAGGTGCCGTTGCCATAGGGGTTGGCGTTGATGAGGGCAAGCGCCTCATCCAGGCTCCCCACCTCGAGGCAGGCCAGCACGGGCCCGAAGATCTCCTCCTTGTAGATGCGCATCTCGGGGGTCACGCCGCGAAACAGGGTCGGCCCCACCCAGTTGCCCACCGGGTAGCCGGGTACGTCGCAAAAACGGCCGTCCAGCAGGCACTCGGCTCCCTCGGCAATCCCCGCCTCGATAAGCCCCTCCACCCTGACTTTCGCCTCCGGGCTGATGAGGGGGCCATAAGCCGCCTCGGGGTCGTGCCAGACGCCGGGTTTCACCTTGGCGAACTCGGCGGCGAGCTCGGGGATCCACTCCCTGGCGCTCCCCACGAACACCGCCACGCTGATGGCCATGCAGCGCTGACCGGCGGCGCCGACTCCGGCTCCCACGAGGTTGCCGAGCACCTGCGCCTTGTTGGCATCCGGCATGATCACCATGTGGTTTTTGGCGCCGACAAAACACTGGGCGCGCTTGAGCTGCGACGTGGCGCTGCGATAGACGTGACCGCCGACCCGGGCCGAGCCCACGAAACTGACTGCCTTGACATCGGGATGGGCCAGCAGCGCATCCACCTGATCGGCGCCGCCATGCACCACCGACAGAATGCCCCTGGGGGCCCCCGCCTCGGTAAACAGCTCGGCCAGGCGCATGGGGGTGAGAGGATCCTGCTCGGAGGGCTTGAGCACAAAGCCGTTGCCGCAGGCCACCGCCAGCGGGAACATCCAGAGCGGGATCATGGCCGGAAAGTTGAACGGCGTGATGCCGACGCAGACCCCGAGGGGCTGCACCCAGGAGTGGCCATCCACCCGGCGCGCCACGTTGCCCATGGTCTCCCCCAGGGTCTGGCTGGCAATGGCACAGGCCTGCTCCACCACCTCGATGCCGCGCCACACATCCCCCTTGGCATCCGCCAGGTTCTTGCCGGTTTCCTGGGCCAGCAGGGTCGCCAGCTCGTCGTGATGCACTTTCAACAGATGCTGGTAGTTGAACATCACCCGAGCCCGCTCGGAGGGAGGCACCTCCCGCCACTGCAGGTAGGCGTCGTGGGCGGTGCGCACCGCCAGCTCAATTTCCGCAGAGGTAGCTTTCGGCACCCGCGCCAGCAGATGCTGGTCCGCCGGGTCGGTCACCTCTATCCACTCGTCGCTTGCGGACGGACACGCCTCGCCACCGATGTAGAGCGGCAGATCCCCGTACTGGGTGTGATGCTGGCTCATGCCCCCCTCCTAGCCCGTTGGCAGGCGATGGCAGGCCACTGCAGGCCGGCCACATCCATGTTGCTGTTGCACATCCTGTTCACTCCTTGCGCTCATCTACCCGGGTAGCCCTTGCGACGGGCTGCCATCGAATTTACCTTAGACTAACAACTCATTTACGTTTACGCTAACGTAAACTTGAATCACGAATGGACTGACCAGTCATCACCCTGATGGCAGGGGAAATCGGCAGTCCACTGCACCAAGGAGAGCACGGATGCATGCCCTGATGGATGAAACCCTCCAAGCCCTGACCGAACAGGTCGAGGCTTTCTGCCAGAAAGTGATCGCACCGCGCGCCAGCGAGATCGATCAGAGCAACGCTTTCCCCCGGGATCTCTGGCCCCGCATGGGTGAGCTGGGGCTGCACGGCATCACGGTGGCGGAGGAGTATGACGGGGTGAACCTCGGCTATCTGGCCCATGTGCTGGTGATGGAGCAGGTGAGCCGCGCCAGCGCCTCGGTCGGCCTCTCCTACGGCGCCCACTCCAATCTCTGCATCAACCAGATCCACCGCCACGGCACCCCTGATCAGAAGGCGAGATATCTGCCCTCCCTCGTCAGCGGCAAACACGTGGGGGCGCTGGCCATGAGCGAGCCGGGTGCCGGCTCCGACGTGGTGAGCATGCGCCTCACTGCGGTGCGCGAGGGGGATCACTTCGTGCTGAACGGCAACAAGATGTGGATCACCAATGGGCCCGATGCCGACACCTTCGTCATCTATGCCAAGACCGATGCCGCCGCCGGGCCCAAAGGGATTTCCGCCTTTATCGTCGAGGCGGGGACTCCCGGTTTTTCCACCGCCCAGAAGCTTGACAAGCTCGGCATGCGCGGATCCAGTACCTGCGAGCTGGTGTTCGACAACTGCCGAGTGCCACAGGAGAACCTGCTGGGCCCCCTGAACGGCGGGGTCAAGGTACTGATGAGCGGTCTGGACTACGAGCGGGTGGTGCTGGCGGCCGGGCCCCTTGGCATCATGCAGGCCAGCATGGACGTGGTGCTCCCCTATGTGCGCGAGCGCAAGCAGTTCGGCCAGGCCATCGGCGAGTTTCAGCTGGTGCAGGGCAAGCTCGCCGACATGTATACCCGTCTCGCCAGCAGCCGGGCGCTGGTCTATTCGGTGGCGAGCGCCTGCGATCAGGGCCGCACCAGCCGCAAGGATTGCGCCGCCGCCATCCTGTTTGCTGCCGAGAACGCCACCCAGATGGCCCTCGATGCCATCCAGCTGCTCGGCGGCAACGGCTACATCAACGAATACCCCACCGGCCGCCTGCTGCGGGACGCCAAGCTCTACGAAATCGGCGCCGGCACCTCGGAGATCCGCCGCTGGCTCATCGGCCGCGAGCTGATGGGAGAGCGCGCATGAGCAGGATCCACTCCCGCCTAGACACCGCGAGCCCCGACTATGAGGCCAATCGGGCCGCCATGCAGGCACTGGTCGACGATCTGAATACCCGCCTGGAGGAGATAGCCCAGGGCGGGGGCGCGGCCAACAACGCCCGCCACCAGGCCCGTGGCAAGCTGCTGCCCCGGGAGCGCATCGACCAGCTGCTGGACCCGGGTTCCCCCTTTCTCGAACTGTCGGCGTTGGCTGGCTGGCAGGTCTATGACGAGCCGGTGCCCGCCGCCGGCATCCTCACCGGCATCGGCCGGGTCTCGGGGCGCCTGTGCATGCTGGTGGTGAATGACGCCACCGTGAAGGGCGGCACCTACTACCCCCTCACGGTGAAAAAACATCTGCGCGCCCAGGCCATCGCCGAGCGGCTGCGCCTCCCCTGCCTCTATCTGGTGGATTCCGGCGGCGCCTTCCTGCCCATGCAGGACGAGGTGTTCCCCGACCGGGAGCATTTTGGCCGCATCTTCTACAACCAGGCTCGCATGTCGGCCCAGAGCATCCCCCAGCTGGCGGTGGTGATGGGGCTCTGTACCGCCGGGGGTGCCTACGTGCCCGCCATGGCGGACGAGTCCATCATGGTCAGGGAACAGGCCACCCTCTTTCTGGCGGGCCCGCCCCTGGTCAAGGCCGCCACCGGTGAGGAGATCAGCGCAGAAGCCTTGGGCGGCGCCGAGGTGCACTGCGTCCACTCCGGGGTGGCGGATCACATGGCCCGGGACGATGCCCATGCCCTGGCCATCACCCGCACCCTGGTAAGCAACCTGGGTGACAACCAGACGGCGGCGTCACCCGCCCCATCCGCTCCCTCCTATGATGAGCCGCACTACCCCATCGAGGAGCTCTACGGCCTGGTGGGCACCAGTCTCAAGCGCCCCTATGACGCACGAGAATTGATCGCCCGACTGGTGGATGGCTCTGTGTTTGACGAATTCAAGGCGTTGTTCGGCACTACCTTGGTGACGGGTTTTTCCCGCATTGAGGGCATGCAGGTGGGGATCCTCGCCAACAACGGCGTGCTGCACAGCGACAGCGCCCAGAAGGGGGCCCACTTCATCCAGCTCTGCAACCAGCGGGGGATCCCGCTGCTGTTTCTGCAAAACATCACCGGCTTTATGGTGGGGAGTACGGCGGAGAAAGAGGGGATCGCCAAGCACGGCGCCAAGCTGGTGACCGCCGTGGCCTGCAGCCGGGTGCCCAAGATCACCCTGATCGTCGGCGGCAGCTTCGGTGCCGGCAACTACGGCATGTGCGGGCGCGCCCATGAACCGGATTTTCTGTTCAGCTGGCCCAACAGCCGCATCTCCGTCATGGGGGGCGAGCAGGCGGCCGGGGTGCTGGTGCAGGTGCGCCGGGACAAGCTGGCCGCCGAGGGCAAGACTCTGGGCGAGTCGGAGGCGGCCGCCATTCGCGCCCCGGTGATAGCGCAGTACGAGCGCCAGGGTCACCCCTATTACGCCAGTGCTCGCCTGTGGGATGACGGCGTCATCGACCCGGTCCAGAGCCGCACCGTGCTGGCCCTGGCGCTGGCGGCCTGCCAGGGGGCCGAGCCGGGCCCCGGGCAGTACGGCATCTTCCGGATGTAAGGAGTTCATATGTCAGACCCGCTCTTCAACGATCCCCTTGCCCATTTTCGCCTGGAGCGCCACGGCCCGGTGATCGAGCTGGTGCTCGCCCGCCCGGCCCGTCACAACGCCCTTGATGCCGACCTGATGCAGGGGCTGCTCGACTGCCTCGACGAGCTGGCCCACGGCCAGCCGCTGGCCGACCGCCCCCACGTGCTGCTGCTGCGCGCCGAGGGGCCGCATTTTTGCGCGGGCGCCGATCTCGAGTGGATGCGCAAGATGGCAGGGGAGGCGTTCGACCCCCGCGCCTTTGACAAGAATCGCGAGGACGCCCGGGTGCTGGCCCACCTGATGCAGGCACTGGACGAGCTGCCCTTCCCCACGGTGGCCCTGGTGCAGGGGGCCGCCTACGGCGGAGCCTTAGGCCTTGTCTGCGCCTGCGACATCGTGCTGGCCAGCGAAAATGCCCGCTTCTGCCTCTCCGAGGTGACCCTGGGACTGGTGCCTGCGGTGATCAGCCCCTACGTGGTGCGCGCCATGGGGATGCGCCAGGCCCGCCGCTACATGCTGAGCGCGGAGCCTTTCGATGCCATCACCGCCTGCCGACTCAACGTGGTGCACAGGCTCAGCCAGCCTGATCAGTTGCTGGCGGAGGGACGCGCCATGGCCCTGCGGTTGTGTCGCAACGGCCCCCAGGCGATGAAGGAGACCAAGCGGCTGCTGGCCGCCCTCGAAGGGCGCCCAGGCCACCAGCACGAAGAGCAGACCGTCGAGACCATCGCCCGGGTACGGGTCGGCCTCGAGGCCCAGGAGGGGATCCAGGCCTTCTTCGACAAACGCCCCCCAACCTGGCGCCCCCGTTTCAAGGACGAAGCATGACTCAATACCACCCCATCAAGCCCCTGCTGATCGCCAGCTGTGGTCAATATCACTGGAGTGTGGATCAACACGCTTCGCACATGTGCACCTTGAACAGCAGGGAGGTAGCATGACCAACCACACTCCCATCAAGCGCCTGCTGATCGCCAATCGCGGTGAAATCGCCGTGCGCATCATCAAGACAGCACGACGCCTCGGCATTCACACCATCGCCCTCTACTCGGACGCCGACGCCCGCGCCATGCACGTGCGCGAAGCCGACGAGGCCTGGCATCTGGGGCCGGCCCCCGCCCGGGAGAGCTACCTCGACACCGGCAAGGTGCTCAAGATTGCCAAAGAGGCGAATGCCGACGCCATCCACCCGGGCTACGGTTTCCTCTCCGAGAACAGCGACTTTGCCACCGCCTGCGAGCAGCGGGGCCTGCGCTTTGTCGGCCCAAGCGGCGGCGCCATCCTCGCCATGGGGGACAAGTCGGGGGCCAAGGGGCTGATGCAGGCAGCCGGCGTCCCCGTGCTGCCCGGTTATCACGGCGCGGATCAGCACACCGACTTTTTGCGCGATCAGGCGAGCCAGGTGGGCTTCCCGCTCCTTATCAAGGCGGCCAGCGGCGGCGGTGGCAAGGGGATGCGGCGGGTCGATCAGCTGGCCGACTTTGACGCGGCCCTGGCGGCGGTCAAGCGGGAGGCGAGTGCCGCCTTTGGCGACGACCATGTGCTGCTGGAGCGCTATCTCCCCCGCGCCCGCCACGTGGAGGTGCAGGTGTTTGCCGATGCCCTCGGCAACGCCATCTATCTGGGGGACAGGGACTGCTCCTTGCAGCGCCGCCACCAGAAGGTGATCGAGGAGGCCCCCGCCCCCGACATCTCCCCTGCCCTGCGCCGCGCCATGGGCGAGGCGGCCGTGGCGGCGGCCAAGGCCATCCACTATCAGGGGGCTGGCACCATCGAGTTTCTGCTCTGCAAGGAGGAGTTCTTCTTCATGGAGATGAACACCCGGTTGCAGGTGGAGCACCCGGTTACCGAAGCCATCACCGGCCAGGATCTGGTGGCCTGGCAGTTGGCGGTGGCCGAGGGCAAACCGCTGCCCCTCACCCAGGAGCAGGTGGTGCTGCGTGGCCACGCGGTGGAGGCGCGCCTCTACGCCGAGGACGTGGCCGCCGGTTTTCTGCCAGCGAGCGGCCCCATCCACTGGCTCACCTGGCCCAAGGGGGTGCGCATCGACACCGGCGTCGGCGCCGGCGATGAGGTGAGCCCCTATTACGACCCCATGATCGCCAAGCTCGTCGCCCACGCACCGAGCCGCAGCGAAGCCTTTGCCACCCTGGCCGATGCCCTGGCAGCCCTGGCTCTTGGCCCTCTGGTGCACAACGGCCCGCTCCTGCAACGCCTGTGCGAAGTGCCAGAGGTGCTGGCGATGCGCCACCACACCCAGTGGCCCATTCCCACCGACACCCTGCCTGTTCCGGCGATCGCCTGGCCCCTCGCCACCCTCTGGCTCGCCACTTGCGAGCGCGATGCCTCCCCCTGGCAGCAGGCCGCAGGCTTTCGGCTGGGCCCCACCCGCCGCTTTTGCGCCACGGTGCGCATCGGCGAGGAGACCCGCACTCTCACCCTCACCGAGCGAGGAGGCGCCCTGCTCTGGCAGAGCGAGCAGATCCCGTTCGAACTCGGGTCAGATCAGATCCGCCTGTGCCAAGGTGGACATTGGCAACGCTATCCGGTGCAGCCCCTCGGCGAGGGCGCCTATTTGCTGCACCTGGCGGGCAGACGCATCCGCTTCTCGCTCGATGATCAGCATCATCAGCTCCACCATGATCACGACACGAGCCATGTCCCGGGCATCCTGGCCCCCATGCACGGCATCGTGGTGGCGCTGCAGGTCGAGGCCGGCCAGCCGGTCAGCAAGGGGCAACCCCTGCTGGTGCTGGAGGCGATGAAGATGGAGCACGTCCTCAAGGCTGACCGGGACGGGGTGATTGAGGCCCTGCAGTGCCGCCAGGGGGAACAGGTGAGCCAGGGCGCCGTGCTGGTGCGCTTTGCCGAGGACCATACCGCGCAGGAGGAGCGCTCATGAGCCACACGCACGAGAACCGGGACGACAAGGTCAGCCTGGTGGAGATGGGGCCGCGGGACGGCCTGCAAAATGAGACCGCCACCCTCTCCCTGGCGCAGCGGCTGGCGCTCATCGCCCGCCTGGCCGAGAGCGGGTTACAGCGCATCGAGGTGGGGGCCTTCGTGTCGCCCAAAAAGGTGCCGCAGATGGCGGATTCCGCCGCACTCTTTAACGCCCTGCCGCGCAGGGGGCCGACCCGCTATGGCGCCCTGGTGCCCAATCTGCAGGGTCTGCAGGCCGCCATCGCCGCACGCGCCGACGAGATAGGCCTCTTCACCGCCTGCTCGGACGGCTTCACCCGGGCCAACATCGGCATCAGCGTGGAGGAGTCCCTGGTGCGCTTTGCCCCCCTGGTGCAGGAGGCGCGCAGCCTCGGCATCAAGGTGCGCGGCTACCTCTCCACCGTCATCGCCTGCCCGTTCGACGGCCCGACCCGCCCGAAACGGGTCGCCGCCCTGGCCGAGCGGCTGCTGGATCTGGGCTGCCACGAGATATCCCTCGGCGACACCATCGGCGTCGGCACCCCGGGCACCGTGGCTCCCATGCTGGATGCGGTGCTGCACGAGATCCCGGCGGGCCGGCTTGCGGTTCATTTTCACGACACCTACGGCCAGGGGCTGGCCAACCTGCTGCCGGCGCTCGAGCGCGGCATCCGCACCATCGACTGCTCGGTGGCCGGGCTCGGCGGCTGCCCCTATGCCCCCGGCGCCTCCGGCAATGTGGCGTCGGAAGAGGTGGTCTATCTGCTGCACGGCCTTGGCATGAACACCGGCGTCGATCTCGACCAGCTGGCCGCCACCGGCCAGTGGGTGAGCGAGCTGCTGGGGCGCCCCAACGGCTCCCGGGTCGGCCAGGCCCTGCACGGGAGGGGACGGCGCCTAGCACAAGAGCGCGAGCAGCGCACCCCGGGAGGCCATCATGCATCATGACCCCGGCCCTTGCCGCGGGGCCAGGACCCCGCCAGCTCATCAGGAGGGCGCACCATGAGAGCCAGACACGCCAGTGGCAAGGAGAGGACCTACAGCATCTCGGAGCTGGCCCAGGAGTTCGACATCACCCCACGCACCATCCGCTATTACGAGGACGAGGGGCTCATCACCCCGACCCGGGAGGGGCAGACCCGCATCTACAGCCACAAGGACAGGATCCGCCTGAAATTGACCCTGCGCGGCAAACGCCTCGGGTTCAGCCTGGCGGAGATCCGCGAGCTGTTCGACATGTACGACACCGACCGCTCCAGCCGGATGCAGCTTCACTCCATGATCCAGCTCATCGAGGCCAGACGCCACTCCCTGCGCCAGCAGCTGGAGGACATCCAGATGGTGATGGCCGAGCTCGATGCCGCCGAGCAGCGCTGCATCCACTCCCTCGGCGGCTTGAAAACCGACGGGGATTGACAGACTCTGGGGGTATCTCGCCCCCGGTATCCCGGTTTTCCAGTGGATATCCGCAGTGGCAGGCCCTGACCCGGCAACCCCCTTGTTCCCCACATCGCCCGTCGCGACATGCCGGACAGAGTGGGCGGTTTGGGCAAGCGGCGAGGTGGGGCAAACGGGGGAAATCCGGCCTTGGTCGCACAATAATTCCCCAGCCCGGTCAGAGTGCGGCGCACCTCATGAGTCCTTCCCATGAACCGGGCACGATTAATTGCTACCATATGCGCATCAAATGGAGACCATCATGCTCAAGCCTCTGCCCGCTCGTCTGCTGCGCTATGCCCTCTATCTTCTCGCGCTCCTGCTCATCGGCATCACCATCCTGCTCTGGCAGGCGCCGACCCTCATCCAGCGCCATCTCCCCGGCTGGCTTGCCACCCATTACGGTCTGCACCTCTCCCTTGGCAAGATAGAGGTGGGGATCCGCTCCCCCTCCCTCGTGCTGGGTCCCAGCACCCTGCTCGATGACCAGCAGCAAGCACTGGTGTCATTTGAAGAGCTGAAGCTCATTCCCGCCTTGAAAGCGAGCTGGCAGCAGCGCGCCCTGGTACTGGAAGAGGCCACCCTGACCGCCCCCAGGGCAGATCTGGTGCGCCTCGAGGATCTCAAGGGGGAGGGACGCTTCAACCTGACCGATGCACTGGCCTCCCTGCTCTCCCCTGCACCGGAGCAAACACCGCCAGCCGCCACCGAGCCCGTGCTGGTGACCATCGGCAAGCTGTCCGTCGAGCAGGGCCGGCTCAGCTACCGGGACAGCCGCAAGCAGAGCAGCCCGGGGTGGGTCCCGCCCCTCACCCTGGACAAGCTCGCCCTGCACCTGCCCGGCTTTTCCACCGCAGAGGGGGTGCTCAACCCCTATCGCCTGAGCGCCACCGTCAACGAGAAGAGCCCCCTCAAGGCCGAAGGGGAGTTCGACATGATGAGCGGCGCCGGCAAGGGCAAGATCAGCCTCGGCAAACTGGCCCTCGCCCCTTTCGCCCCGCTCTGGGCCCCCTATCTCGACGTCAAGCTGGCCAAAGGCGAGGCCAGTGCCGAAATCTCCTACCAGATTGCCGAGGGCAAGCAGGGGCTAGGCTGGCAACTCTCCAAGGGCAAGCTGACCCTCAATGACTGGCAGCTTCAGCGCCGCAAGGGCGGCGAATTTGCCCGCTTCAAGCAGCTGGCGCTGACCGGCATCACGCTCGACGGCAGCAAGCAGGCGCTGCAGATCGACCGGGTGACGCTCAAGGCCCCGGCCGTCAGTGCCATGCTCGATGCCAACCAGCAGCTGGATCTGGCGACCCTGCTGATCCTGCAGCCGCCGGTCAAAACCAGTAAAGCCGCCAAACCGGCCGCCCCGGCCAAACCCTGGCGCTGGAGCCTCAAGCAGACCCGCATCGAACAGGGCCAGCTCAAGCTGACCGAATCGAGCAGCGGCAAGCCGCTGCTGCGCGAGCTCTCCGCCCTGACGCTGGCTCTGGGGCCGCTGGGCAGTCAGAGCGGACAGAGCAGCCCGCTCACCTTGAGCGGGGCGCTCAACAACCAGGCAAAACTGGACTTTGACGGCGACCTCGCCCTCGCCCCCTTCAGCCTCAACGGCGAGATCAAACAACAGGGTCTGCCGCTCAGCTGGGCCCAGCCCTACCTGCAAGATCTGCTGCGCATCAGTGTGCGCGACGGCCAGCTTGCCAGCCGCACCAAGCTGGCGCTGGCCACCGATGCCAAGGGGGCATTGAGCAAGCTGGAGCTGAGCGGCGGGCTCGATATCGATCGACTCAACGTGCTGGATCGGGCCGACAACCAGCGCCTGCTGCAAATTGAGCAACTGCAACTGAGCGGCCTACACTACGACGGCATCAGCCAGCAGGTGAAGATCGACGACATCCTGCTGCGCAAACCCTTCGCCCGCATCGAGATCAACGAGGACAGGGTCACCAACGTGCAGCAACTGCTGCTGCCGCAACCGGCCACGGGCAAGCCCGCCAGCAGCGGCCCGGCCCCCCGCGTCAGCATCGCCCAGGTGCGCACCGAGCAGGGCAACCTGCGCTTTGCCGATCGCAGCCTGAGCCCGGAATTCGTGGTGGACATCGCCTCCCTCAGTGGCCAGAGCCGCCACATCAGCAACATCCCGGGCCAGCGCTCCGAGCTGGCCTTCAACGGCAAGGTGGACCGCTACGCCCCGGTGACCATTCGCGGCGGCACCAACCTGCTGATCGAGCAGCCGGTGCTGGACGTGGCCGTCACCTTCAACAACCTGGAGCTCACCGCGAATTCAGATAATAACTGCAACACCCATGGTGCATAGGAGAGAAGAGGCCAACTGCCGGTTCTGGTACGCTTCTTCTCGCCAAAGAAACAAAGCGGAACACCATG
>NZ_JAPCIZ010000057.1:0-25946 GCF_027707725.1 Aeromonas sp. QDB25
AATTTAAGTTTGGTTGCTTCGAAAAGCGGCTCAATGAATTGCTGAATTAACTGCTGCAACTTTCGTTGCTTTGGTCACTTCATCAGACATTGAAAATCAAAAATTGTTTTTTGATGCTCGATGCTGTGAGTGCCCACACAGATTGCTTGATTCAAATTGTTAAAGAGCAGGGCCTGAAACTATAACCCTCACCAGCTTGTTTTGCAAGGTGGACCAGACGCGCACTGCGCCGTGCTGATGGAGGCGCATTATAGGGATATGATTCTCGCTGACAAGCGAAAACTACGTGTTTATTTGAAAAAGACGTTCAGGTGTTTAATCAACAACCAATCAGACTAAAAAGCCGTCAACGATTCATCTAAATGAGCCTGCACACCTTCTCTATCGCTACCAATCGGTACCCGTTTTCGCCACATCAAGGTCTACATGCCAGCCACGCCAGGCATACAAAAATGAAAAGGGCCCCTCGGGGCCCTTCATATCACGCTGCTTGTAGATCAGATGGAGAAACTGGAACCGCAACCGCAGGTCGTCGTGGCGTTGGGGTTGGTCACGGTGAAACGGGAACCTTCCAGGCCTTCGGTGTAATCCACGCTGCCGCCGACCAGGTATTGCAGGCTCATGGGATCGATCACCATGGTGACGCCGCTCTTCTCGACCACGGTATCGCCATCATTGATTTTCTCGTCAAACGTGAAACCGTACTGGAAACCGGAGCAGCCCCCCCCAGTGATGTAGACCCGCAACTTGAGTTCGGGATTCTCTTCTTCGGTGATCAAGGTCTTTACCTTGTTGGCTGCCGCATCCGTCATCTGGATGGGCAAGGGGGCTTCTGCTACTGCACTCATTGCTGACCTCACAACCGTTACATCCACAAACATGGAAACCGCGAAATTATCCAATACCCGACCATTTAGTTCAAGTATTCACCACTCTCTTACTGTGCTGCCGGCAAGGGGGTTGGTTGAGCGACCAGAGGCTTGAGCACCTCGTTCCACTCAGCAACCAGCTCCTGGGCCGGTTGCCGACCCTCCTTCGGGATGAGGATTCTCACCCTGTCCGGGATGAAGCCTGAGGGAAGCTGCCAATTGCCCTCCAAGAGCTGGAAATATCGCAACGCGTAGCGTCCCTCCCCCACCTTCATGCCAAGATCCCGGCCACTGAGGATCCTGGGCTTGTCAGCCAGACTGCCTTCGAGCCGGATCTGCACCTGCCCCCGAAACAGCTCCCGCTTCTTGGCGGGTTGTGTGAGCGCCAGACGATAGTGGTAGCGACCCGGCACACTCGTCTCCTGCAATGTCAGATTGTCGATGGATACCCCCACCTGTTCGCCGGTGGGACGCATGATGCGCTCGAAGAAGGCGAGCTGACGTTTCTGCTCCTGTACCTGGGCTTCCTGATCCTTGAGCGTCTGCTGAAGTTGCTCGAAGGCGGCCTTCTGGGTCGCCAGCAAGGTCTCCCTGACGCCGAGATCCGTCTTCAGTTGTGCAATGGCCTTGCTCTGACGCTCCAACGTCTCTTGCTGCACCGTCATCAGGCTGCTCTGAGCCAGCTCCTGTCTGTTCCCGACGACATAGCCGATACATGCCCCCACGGCCAGCACCACCAATAACTTCACGATTTGGGACATAAGGCCTCTTCTATATGCCGACATCAACACAGCTGGTTTCTTTTCACTATACGCGACCATGCCGGATTGATACGGATAAACAAAGAGTTAACCGGTCGCGATGCTGCTTTCACCCCGGTTTTGACGCGCAGCAAGCCGTAAAGTTCGCTCCAGGATCTGGGAATAGATAGGGCGCCCCCCCAACCATTGCGCCACCAGGGTTGCCCCTATGGTGGTGATCATCATGGGCAGGATTAGCTGATAGTTGTCTGTCATCTCTGTCACCAGCACGATGCCGGTAATGGGGGCACGTACGGTGGCGGCGAAAAGCGCCCCCATGCCGGCGATGGCAAAGGCGCCAGGTTCGATGCCGAGATCGGGAAATGCAGAGTGGAACAGGTGACCAAAGATCACCCCGAACAGGGTGCCCAGCGCCAGGGTCGGCGCAAAGACACCACCAGGGGCCCCCGAGCAAAAGCAGATGAGGGTACCCACCAGTCGCACCGAGAAGATGATGAAGAGCGTCGCCATCGCATAGTCTCCCCCCGTCAGATGCGGGATGAGCTCGATTCCCCCTCCAGTGACCGAAGGGGCGAACAGCGACAGCATGCCAAAGGTTCCAGCCACCACCATGCCGATGATGACGAAGCGGTGGCGCTTGTTCTGATGCAATGCCAGGTAACCATCCTGACAGGCGAGCACCAGCTTGTTGAAGACGAACCCCAGCACACCAAAGCAGCCCCCCATGAAGAGAAACAACCAGAGCGCCTTCAAGGCCGGAGCGTCGTAGTGAGGCAGCATGATGACGGGGGATTGCCCTTCCATGTTCTGCAGCATCAGGGTCGCCATGACGGCCGAAATCCCGACCGCCTTGATGGCGAGGAAGGAGTAGCGAAATTGCGGTCGCATCTCTTCCATGACAAACAGTATCCCTGCCAGCGGGGCATTGAAGGCCGCAGCGAGACCACCCGCCGCACCGGCAGCCAGCAGGGCGTGGCCATGCTCCTTGGGCAACCGGAAGATATCCGCCACCATCTTGCCGAGGTTGCCCCCTATCTGCACCGAGGGCCCCTCCCGCCCCAGCACCATGCCGGAACTCAGGGTACAGACCCCGCCAAAAAACTTCACCGGCAACACCCGCCACCAGCGTACCGGGCGCAGGTCGTCCATGGCCCCTTCAATTTCCGGGATACCGGACCCCCCTGCCTCGGGGGCAAAGGCATGAGTGAGGAAATAGCCAACCAACCCCAGCAGGGCGCTGAAACCAAAGCCGAGCAGGCCAAGCTGCCACCAGGGGCGATCGGCCAGCAAGTCGACACGCTGCTGGGCCAGCCAGTGAACGCAAGACTCGAACAATCCGCACACCAGGCCTGCCAGCAGGCCGACCAGGGCCGCCAACAGGAGCACCAGCAGCGGCATCTTGTCCCGCCGTATCAGGCGCTGCAAGACTGGAGGACGACGCAGCGAGGCCGCGTCGGCGGAAGGAATGGCTTGTTGCTCCATGGATAATCACGCTCATCTAACGAGGACCAGACACACCTCGGCCTCGGCTGCCCAGCTCTGGGCCTTTCTGCTATAGTCGGCCCGTTTCATGTTTCACGGGCGAGAGTCCGGGGCGAGAGCGCAAAGCATACTCCTCCCGCCATCCCCTGCCGAGCCGCAATCGGCAGCCTGTGCCCGGGTAACGACCAAAATCCCATTAAGGATGATCCATGTCAAAATCAGATCAGCTGTTTGAACAGGCCCGCCAGACCATTCCCGGTGGCGTCAACTCACCAGTCCGCGCCTTCAACGGGGTCGGCGGCACACCCCGCTTCATCGATCACGCCGATGGTGCCTACCTCTATGACGTGGACGGCCAGGCCTATGTGGATTACATCGGTTCCTGGGGCCCCATGCTGCTGGGCCACAACCACCCGGCCATCAAGGCCGCCGTCATCAAGGCGGTGGAGAAGGGACTGAGCTACGGTGCGCCGACCGAGATCGAAGTGCTGATGGCCGAAAAAGTGCGCCAGATCGTCCCCTCCATGGAGCAGGTGCGGATGGTCAACTCCGGCACCGAGGCGACCATGAGCGCCATCCGGCTGGCCCGCGGCTACACCGGCCGCGACAAGATCGTCAAGTTCGAGGGTTGCTACCACGGCCACGCCGACTCCCTGCTGGTGAAGGCAGGCTCCGGCGCCCTGACCCTGGGCCAGCCCAACAGCCCGGGTGTACCGGCCGACTTTGCCAAGCACACCCTCACCTGTGTCTTTAACGATCTGGACTCGGTGCGCGAAGCCTTCACCCAGTACGGCAGCGAGATCGCCTGTATCATCGTCGAGCCGGTAGCCGGCAACATGAACTGCATCCCGCCGGTGCCCGGCTTCCTGGAAGGGCTGCGCGCCATTTGTGACGAGTTCGGCGCCCTGCTGATCCTGGACGAGGTTATGACGGGTTTTCGCGTCTCCCTGCGTGGTGCCCAGGGCCACTACAACATCGACCCGGATCTCACCACCCTCGGCAAGATCATCGGTGCCGGCATGCCGGTGGGCGCCTTCGGCGGCAAGAAGAAGGTGATGCAGCACATCGCCCCGACCGGCCCCGTCTATCAGGCTGGTACCCTCTCCGGCAACCCGGTGGCCATGGCCGCCGGCCTCACCATGCTGGATCTGCTGCTGGAGCCGGGCCTCTATGAGCAGCTGAGCGCCAAGACCGCCCGTGTCGCCGAAGGGCTCAAAGCCGCCGCCGCCAGGCACGGCATCCCGCTTGCCATCAACTACGTGGGCGGCATGTTCGGCTTCTTCTTCACCGACGAGCCCGAGATCACCCGCTACGAGCAGGTGACCCGCTGCGACATGGAACGCTTCAAGCGCTTCTACCATCTGATGCTGGAAGAGGGTGTCTATCTGGCACCGAGCGCCTACGAGGCGGGCTTCCTGTCGCTTGCCCACGGGGACAAGGAGATTGAACACACCCTGGCGGCCGCCGAGCGCAGCTTCGCCAAGCTGGCTGGCTGACAAGCCGCAAGATGTGCAGAGGGCCCCGATGGGGCCCTTTTTTGTTTGCTCGCACCGACAAGGCACCGTAGTGGTGCATCTTTAAGTCCCTCACCGGAACCTTGCCACCTGCTGGTGCGCCGCGCCGTACACGGGCTGTCATAAATCAGGCCCACAATTTGCAGGTCCCTGCTTCAGGAGCCCATTGGACCGAGGTGTATATGGCAGAGATGAGCCCCATCGATGTGCTGCGGCGCTATCAGGAGTACGAAACCGAGCTGGCCCCCCTGCTGTTGGGGCTGCTCACCCTCCCCGAGGCGTCTCTCAAGACCTATGCCTTCGTCGAGGAGGTAAAGAGCCTGGCCCCCCAGATCAGGCCAGCCATACTGGCGCCCGTTCCGGCGGCCCAGGGGCAGCTGCGCCTGCTGGTGCAGGGCCATGGCCGGGAGCTGGAGATCAACCTGCACCAGCTGATCGCCTGGCTGATGGGGGACAGGGAGCGGCGGCGCGCCATTCCCTGGTTCAGGGCCGTCTACGTCGTCCTGAGTCTGGCCCTGTTTCTCATCGTCGGCACCCTCATCTGGCACGGGCTGGAACAGCTCTATCTGCTCCTGTGCGGCACCCAGCAGAACCGGCTGGGGGCCTTCAGCGCCATCATCTTCCTCACGCTCGCCCTGGCGGTGTTCGATCTCGGCAAGACCATCCTCGAAGAGGAGGTGCTACTGCATAAGGACATCTTCCGCCACAGCGCCATCCGGCGCACCATTACCCGCTTTATCGCCGCCATCCTGATCGCGGTCTCCATCGAGGGGTTGCTGCTGCTGTTCAAGGGATCCCTCGGCCAGAGCGAACTGCTCTGGCCTGCGGTGGGGGTGATGGGCTGCGCCGTGGGGTTGCTGCTGGCGCTGGGGCTCTATGTGTTTCTCGGTGCCAGGGCGGAAGCCGCACTGGTGCAGGCTAACCAGCGATATCCGCAGCCAGCTGCGCGGTGGGGCGACGAGCCGCCCGCCAGGAGGCGTACATGGTCCAGGAGGTATAGATGACGATGAAGGCCACCAGCCATTTGAGCATCTCCATCTCCATGGATTTGACCAGCATGGCCGCCAGCACCACGCCGATGGGGCCGAAGATGGCCACCGCCAGCACGGCCCGCGCATCGAAAGCCCCCATGCGAATGAAGGTCCCCGCCGAGAAGACGCTGAGCACGGCGGTGGATCCCATCATGATGGGGAAGGCCACCAGCGGGTTCATGCCGAGCAGATAGACCAGGGTCATGCAGGGGGCGAACAGGCCGATACCGACGTTCATCAGGGCTCCGAACAGGAAGTTGCCGGCAAGGGCGATCCCCAGCTTGTAACCGCTCAGCCCCATGGCCTCGCCACCGAGGGGGAAGAGCCCAAGCAGACCGGCAAAGATGAGACCGGCGACCACCAGCAGGGAGACCGCCATCACCAGCCGGATGGTCTGGCGATCAAAGGAAGCCACGTAACGGGCGCCCCAGGCCGCACCGGCTGCTGCCGCCGCCATCATGCTGATGAGGGTCATGGGATCCACGTTGACCACGCCGATGAAGATGAGAGCCTGGGTCACGGTCGGCAGCACGCACTGGCCGTTGAGGGTACCGGGCAGCACCCGATCATCGATCAGCCTGAACTGCTTGTAGCAGGCGGTCTTCACCGCAAAGCTCCCCACCCCCAGGGTATCGAGAAAATTGGCCACAAAACCGATGGCCGCCACCGGCCAGAAAGGGGTGGCTTCGAGCTGGCCATGACGCCGTTTGTGCCACCAGGCACGGACCAGCATAAAGAGAAAGACCAGGGCACAACCGATAAACAAGAGACGCAGAAAAGTGACAAGCATGGGGAGACCTCCAACAACGGGCGGCGATTCTAAGGCAGCGGAGGGAAAAAATCCTGGCCAGGATCATGAGACGACGGGTGCAAACGTTTGGCCCCGACTATTTTGGCTGGCAGAACCCGAATGGGGCTATCCATACTGGTTGGGAGGGCGACAGCCCGGGCTCATCGGGCGTAGTCCTGGTCATTTCGCGACGACCACAGCACCGGTGAGGCGTAAACGAAAGAAGGCGGGGTGACCCGCCTTCTTTTTTCATTCTCCGTCAGGCAATCCAGCGTGGCAGCCGGGGAGCCAGGCGGTCGATCAGGCGATCCGACACGGGAGTGAGCAACAGCAGCGGCAGGCAGATCAGGGAGAGGCAAAGAGCGCCCACATAGACGTCCGTCATCCAGTGCGCACCAGCCAGGATGCGGGGCGCCGAAAACAGGGGCACCATCACCACCGCAACTACCCCGGCCCAGCGCGGCAGATAGCGCAGGGCAAAACCGGCGAAGATCATCAGGAAGAGGGCGTGATCACCGGGGAAGCTGTCACCGGCGGAGTCCTTGGTGGGAATCGCACTGATCTCGGTCAGGCGCAGAGCCCCGTCCACCATCAAGGTGGGGCTGGGACGGCTGACCGGCAACAGATGCCCGAGCTGATTGATCACCAGAGCCCCCAGCAGCATCACGACCCCCATGGCCACCAGACGACGGCGCTCCTGCCCGTCGGCACGGAAGAAGCAACCGGCAAGGATCCCGCCCATGCAGGCCAGCGCGGCCAGATCGAACAGGCGGTTGTTGGTGATGGCCACCAGATCGGCCCAACGGGGGGAGTGGCCAATCCAGCCATTGACCAGCTGGAAGAGGGCGAGATCCCACCCATCCCAGGGGCCGTGCTCAGGCAGGGCGCCCCAACTGAAGGCGATGAGGCCCCCGGCCAGATAGAAAGGAATGAACTTGCTCATGCCGACGTGTCCTTCGAAAAACGCTCATTCTAGGCCAGCCGCAAGATGACTTGCATCACAAAAGTGTAAGAATTCGTGTAACAAAGGTATTCCATCGGCTCTTCTTTTGGCGCCGCCGACCGGGTGGGCAAGCGCGCCCCCTCCTTGGCTCTCCCACCGGTTGCGGCTAGTATGGGCGCTCCCTTCGTTCAGGATGATGATGATGCGCAGCTACCTTCGCATGATGTTGTTTGCCCTCGGTTTGCTGGCAGGTGTACAGATCCCCGGGCTGGTCGATCTCTACTTCCAGCGGCTGGATGCCCGGCTGCAGCAGGCAGGTCTGGCGCTGGCCCCCTTCCAGCGCACGGCGGACCAGCACTTCAATGGCGATCTGCAGGCGCTGGTCGCCCATTACGGTGCCAGCCAGGATCCCGTCTTCACCCAGGATGCCACCAGCCTCCAGCAACTGGTGAACCAGCAGCAGCACCTTCAGGGGGAGATCGCCGTGCGGGAGAGCCCCTGGTACCAGCAGCTCTCCCACCTGTTGCTGCGCGCCGATCCCGCCCTCTGGCAGGATACCCTGCACAACTACGGCTATGTGGTCCCCCTCAAACAGGCCGCCATTTTCTGCGGCGTGGCGGCGGGTCTGCTGGCCTCCCTGGCGGGGGATCTGCTGCTCGGCCTCCTGCTGCTGCCATTTCGCTCCCGCCAGCGCGTCCCCCGTCACGGCCTGCGCTGATCCCCTCTCACTGCCAACCGGGGTGCCCGCCCCGGTTGGCGGCTACTCGAAGGGTTCGAGATAGGCTTCTATGGCCTTCTTCAGCCAGGCCAGCACCTTGCCGTGATGGGCGTTCTCCGACAGATAGACTCCGTAATCGCGCCACTGCAGACTGAACTTGTGCTTCAGGGTCAGCAGCTCCCCCTGGCGCAGCTGGCTCTGGATAAGGGGTGAAGGCAGCACCGCCCAGCCCAGACCATCCAGCACCGCATCCCGCATCAGTTCGAAACTCGACAACCCGATATGCTGCCCCCCGATGGGCAGCAGGCTCTTGACCGAAAACGCGTCCACATAGGAGAGAGTGACCTGGGTGTGATCGGTCAGATCCTGCTGCAACACCCGCTTCAGCCCAGCCAGCGGGTGGCTTGGCGCCACCACCATCAGGGTGCGGATCGGGTTGAGCATGTCGATGCAAAGACCGCTGCGCTCCTGTTCCTCGGTGATGAGGCCGAAGGCGGCATCCACGAACCCCTCTTCCACCAAGGCCGGCAGCTCCGGCGGTGAGGCAAGCACCAGGGAGATGCTGGTGCCCGGAAACTGGCGACGCAAGGCCCCCAGCATCTCGCGCCATACCACCTCGGGAATGGCGTCGTCCCGGGCTACCCGCAGCGCCACCTCGGCACCGGAGGCATGGTGCTCGCACTTGAGCTTCAGGCTGTTCGCGGCCTGCAACAGCCGCCGACAGTCGTCCAGCACTTGCTCGCCGATTTCGGTCAGCCGGCTCTGATTCGCCCCTCGTTCGAAAAGTTCGACGCCAAGCTCCACTTCCAGGGTTGCAATCGCCGAGCTCACGGCGCTGCGACTCTTGCCAAGTCGTCTGGCGGCATTGGCTATCGAACCACTGTCTGCTGTTTCTACAAAGAGTTGTATCTGATTTAGCTTCATGACTTCAAACTGGCGGCAGATTATTCCATCACCACCTTATCCCCTGCCCCGCCCCCAAGGCAAACAAGCAGCGACAGCTTTCTCGACGCTCAGCGATAACCTTGCCCGTTTCGGGTGCCGTTATCCTCTCTTCGTCGCAGCAACAGAAGGAAACTGCATGTCATCCCGTCCCCTGCTTTTGGCCCGCCTCTTCCTGACGGGCGCCATCCTGACCGAGGTCGCCGGCACCTCCTCCATGGCCCTGATCCCAAAGAGCGAGAGCGGCTGGATCCACTATCTGCCGATGTGGCTCCTCATCACCCTCTCCTACCTGCTGCTCGCCAAGGCCGCCAGGACAATCTCCATTGGTATCGCGTTTGCGCTGTGGGAAGGGCTGGGGATCGCCCTCATCACCGCCGTCTCCGTCCTGTTCCTCGGCTACGAGCTGAGCATCCAGGAGTGGATCGGACTGGCGCTGGCCATAGTGGGGATTGTCATGGTGACCCTGGGCGAGACCCATGATGTACCAGCCCCCACCCGCCAGAGGAGGGAAGCCCCATGCACCCGTTGATCATCGTACTGGGCGCCGCCCTGCTGGATATCGGCGCCAACATGGCGATCAACCGCTCCATCGGTTTTCGCGACAAGGGGTGGGGCGTCCTCGGCATTCTGCTGGTGCTCTGTGCCTTCACGCTGCTCAGCGAGGCGGTCAGTACCGGCAAGATCGATCTGGCCGTGGCCTATGCCACCTGGGGCGCCATCGGCATCCTGGGCACCGCCCTCGGGGGCCTGCTGCTGTTCGGCGAGCGCCTCAGACCCGTCGGCTGGCTCGGCATGATGGTGATGGCGGTGGCGGTCGCCCTGCTGACCACAGCATGATCCCCTCTCCAACCCCATGAAAAAAGCCGCTCTGTTCCCAGGGCGGCCTTTTCATGGTCAAACCGATCACCCAGATTGCAACAGGCAGCCTAACGCGCTGCCTCGTACAGCTCCAGCGGCAGGCCGTCGGGGTCGGCGAAGAAGGTAAAGCGCTTGCCAGTCAGCTCGTCCACCCGCACCGGCTCCACTTCCACCCCGTGCTGCTCCAGGTGGGCGATGACCCGGTCGAGATCCGCTACCCGAAACGCCAGGTGGCGCAACCCGCACGCCTCCGGCCGGGAGGGGCGCGGTGGCGGCGCCGGGAAGCTGAACAGCTCCAGCTGGCTGCCGTCCGGCAGCGCCAGATCCAGCTTCCACGACTGACGCTCGGCCCGCAGGGTCTCGGCAATGATGGGCAACCCCAGCACCTGGTGATAGAAGTGGCGCGAGCGCGGATAGTCTCTGGCGATGATGGCCACGTGATGGATGGCCTCAAACAGAGGATGGGTCATGGCAATCCTTGCAAAACGGGCAGCCTGCGCTGCCCGTCTTCGTCAGTTGAAGAAACCGTTGAACCAGTTGTCCAGGGCATTCGCCGGGTCCGAGACCGGGCTGGCACAGCTCATGGGCTCGGCCAGACCGGCCAGCTTGGCCGGCACCTGGAGACTGCCGGGACAATCGCTGGCCACCCGGGCACCGCTCGAGCGGGAGAAGTTGGCCCAGCTCACTCCTTCGGGCATCTTCAGCCCCAGGCTGTTGACCCCGCGCTGGCTCATGTAGCCGCTGAACAGCTGCAGGGCGCCACTGGCACCGGTCAGCCCGGCCGGGGTGTTGTCGTCACGGCCGACCCAGACACTCACCAGCTCGTTGTTGTCCATCCCGGCAAACCAGGAGTCACGCAGCTCGTTGGTGGTACCGGTCTTGGCGGCCATGGTGGCCCCGGGGAACTTGGCACCGAGCGCACGGGCCGTCCCCTGGCTCACCGTCTTGGTCATGGCGAACAGGGTCAGCCAGCTTGCCTGGGGATCCGTCACTCGCTTGGCCGCTTCGTCATGCTGGTAGAGCTGGCGCCCCTCGCCATTCACCACGGCCCGGATGGCCGACAGGGGCTGGGTCAACCCCTGGTTGGCAATGGGCAGGTACATCTGGTTCACCTCCATGGGCGAGAGGGCCACCGCCCCCAGCACCAGGGACGGATAGGGCTGGATCTCCTGCTGCACCCCCAGCTTGTGCAGGGTGTCCACCACCTTGTCCAGGCCTATCTGCATCCCGAGGTTGACGGTCGGCACGTTGAGGGAGCTGGCAAGCGCCTCCATCAGGGGCACGCTCTGGCGGAACTTGCGGTCGTAGTTCTGCGGCGTCCAGATCTGGCCATCCTGGCCGCGAATCCGAATCGGCTGATCTTTAAGCGGCGTGCCCAGGGTCAGGCCGTTGGAGAGGCCGGTCAGGTAGACCGCCGGTTTGACCAGGGAGCCAATCTGACGGCGGGCATCCAGTGCCCGGTTGAAGCCGGCGTAGCGGGGATCTCGTCCCCCCACCATGGCGACCACCTCGCCCTTGTGCCAGTCGGAGACCACCATGGCCGCCTCCAGCTTCTTCTTGCCACGCTGCTTCTCGATGGTGGCCAGACCCGACTCCACCGCCTGCTCGGCGGCGTGCTGGGCGATGGGATCCAGACTGGTGAAGATCTTGAGGCCGGACTGCTTGAGCAGATCCGGGCCGAAGCGGTTCTGGATCTCCCGCTTGAGCAGCCCCATGAAGGCCGGGGTACGGCCATAGCTCATCTGGCCGCGGGCGATGATGCCAAGGGGCTGCTTGCTGGCCAGGTCATACTCGGCTTGGGTCAGGCTGCCGTGATCCGCCAGCAGTTTCAGCACCAGATCCCGGCGCGCCTTGGCCCGGTCCGGGAATCGCCAGGGATCGTAATAGGAGGGGCCCTTCACCATGCCCACCAGCAGGGCCACCTGATCGATGTCCAGCTCGTTGACCGGAATGCCGAAGTAGAAGTAAGAGGCGAGCCCGAAACCGTAGACCCCCTGGGAGAAGTTCTGCCCCAGATAGACCTCGTTGAGGTAGGCCTCCAGGATCTCGTCCTTGCTGTAGCGGTAGTCGATGAGCACCGCCATGTAGGCTTCCTGCAGTTTGCGCCACAGGCTGCGCTCACGGGTCAGGAAGAAGTTCTTGGCGAGCTGCTGGGTGAGCGTACTGCCCCCCTGCACGGTGCGCCCCGCCAGCAGGTTGGCTGCCATGGCGCGCATGATGGCCACCGGCGAGACACCGCCGTGCTGGTAGAAGTCCCTGTCTTCCGTGGTGAGCAACGTCACCAGCAGGCTGTCCGGCACCTCGGAGAGGCGCACCAGCAGGCGGTCTTCCCGATCCTCGGTGTTGAGGCGATCGAGCAGCACCGGGTCCATCTGGGCATAGCCGAGCTGGCGCTGGTTCTCCAGGGACTGGATCCCCTCGAGGCGCGCCCCGTTGAAGGTGAGGCGCAGGCCACGGGCGCCGTCGGCACCGTCGTGGAACTCGAACGGCCGGCGCACCAGCTCGATGCGGTTGCCGCTCACCGCGTACTCACCCGGGGTATGAGGCTGACGCACCTGCTTGTAGCTCAGCATGTTGAGCTCGCGCAGCATCTGGGTCTGGGAGAGCCGCTGGCTGGGATAGAGCTCCAACGGGCGGCTGTAGACCATCACAGGCAACTGCCACTTCTCCCCGTCGAAGCGCTCGCGCACCTTGGTGTCGAGATAGATGCCAAACACCACCATGAAGGCCGCCACCACCAGAGAGAGCTTGAAGCCCAGCCAGAACAGGGTGCGCCAGATGGTGCGTTTGGGCGCCGCCTTCTTGGGCGTGCGCTTGCGTCGTTGGGTTGCCATAAATCCTCTTGTCGTTCTCCTCGCCATCCCGCTGATGCGAGCGGCCTGCGATGCCTGTTGTGGAGGGGGCTGTGCCACCGCCATCTTGTTCTGGTCGTGCCGACCGATCACTGCCCCGTCGGCTACTCCTGCAATCCCATCTTCTTCTTGGTCACCCGGGTCGGCATCGCCTCCAGCGGGTTGTCCGGCCAGTAGTGACGGGGGTAGCGCCCCTTCATCTCTTTTTTCACCTGCTCATAGGATCCCGCCCAGAAGGCGGCGAGATCCGCGGTGATCTGCAAGGGGCGCTGGGCCGGGGAGAGCAGCTCCACCACCAGGGGCACCCGGCCATCGGCCACGCATGGGGTGGCGCCCAGCCCGAACATCTCCTGGATGCGCACCGGGATCGCTGGCGCCTGACCCGGCTGGTAGCGGATCCGCACCCGGCTGCCGGTCGGTGCGGTGAAGTGGCTCGGCAGCGCCTCGTCCAGCCGCCTTGGCAGGGGCCAGGGCAGAGACTGGCGCAGGATGTCGCTCATGTCGAGCCGCTTCAACTGCTCCAGCCGGGTCATGCCGCTCACCGCCGGCAGCAGCCACTGCTCGAGGTCGGCCAGCAGGCTCTCCTCATCCATGGCGGGCCAGGCTTCGTCGGGCAGCCAGTCGCGGGCGCAGCGCAAGCGGGCCAGCAGCCCCTCGCTGCTCTCGTCCCAGGGCAGCACGTGCAGCCCCTTGCGCCGGATGCCCTGCAGCAGGCAGCGCCCCTTCTGTTCATCGGAGAGATCCGTCAGCGGCCGCTGGCCGAGCACCAGCTCGCCGAGCACCTGCTGGCGCTCCGCCCGCACCCGTTCCTCCCGATCGTCCCAGTCGAACCACTGGCGCTCGCCGACCAGCTCGGGCAGCTGGCGCACCAGTTCATCCAGCGCCACCGGCTCGGCGATGAAAATGCGGCTGCCGCGCTCGTTCTGACCCATTTCGACGGCCACGATGGCCCCCTGCCCCTGGCAGGGATGCCCTTCTACCAGATCGCAGCTCACCCCGCCACTGAGCTGATAGCGGCTGCCACTGCGCAGCTTGCCGATGCGATCGGGCCAGGCGAGGGCGCACAGCAACCCCAGCCATTGACCCTGCGGGCTGCTTGCCCGTACACCGAGCCGCTCGAACCAGCGGGCCGCCCCCTGGCGCAGGGCGCCCTGACGGCGGTGGAACAACACGGACAAGCGCTCCGATCCTCGCAGATCTTCTTCCAGCAGCGCCACCAGGAAAGCCGCATCGGCGACAATCCCTGTCAGACCCTCGGATTCCAGCTCCCGGGACCGCAGCAACATGCGGGCGAGGCGGGGATGGGTGCCGAAGGCCGCCATGGCACGGCCTGCCGGGGTAAGTTGTTGCTCACCCTCCGGGGCCATGGCGCCCAGGGCCACCAGCAACCGCCGGGCGCTGGCCACGGCGGCAGGGGGCGGCATGTCCAGCAGGGGCAGCGCCTCCACCCGGGCCCCCCACTGGGCGGCGTCCATCAGCAGGCCGGTGAGCTCTTGCGTCAGGATGTCGGGGGGACTCTGCTCGGCGAGGCGCTCCTGCACCTCGCTGCTCCAGAGCCGGTAGCAGACGCCGGGGCCAAGCCGCCCTGCCCGCCCCGCCCGCTGGGTGGCGGAGGCTTTGGCGATGGGCCGGGTCTCCAGCCGGGTGACGCCGCTCTTGATATCGAAGGTGGCCCGCCGCTCCAGCCCGCTGTCGATGACCACGGAGATCCCCTCGATGGTGAGGGAGGTCTCCGCCACGTTGGTGGTGAGCACCAGCTTGCGACGACCCGCAGGCGCAGGCTCGATGGCCGCTTGCTGGGCCGCGAGGTCAAGACGGCCATAGAGGGGAGCCAGGGTCACATCCCCTGGCAACCGCCCTTCCAGCCACTGTGCCAGCCGCTCTATCTCCCCCTGTCCCGGCAGGAACACCAGGGCACTGCCAGCCTGACTGGCGAGCGCCTCCAGCACCACGGCGCCAACCTGGGGCTCCAGCCACTGCTGGCGATTGGCGGGGCGATAGTGGTACTCGATGGGAAAGCCGCGCCCCTCGGAGCGCACCACGGGGGCACCTGGCAGCAGGCGCTCCAGGGCCATGCCATCCAGGGTGGCGGACATCACCAGCAGCTTGAGATCATCGCGCAACCCCTGCTGGCTTTCGATGGCGAAGGCCAGCGCGGTATCGGCGTGCAGGCTGCGCTCGTGGAACTCGTCAAAGATGACGAGCGACACGCCGGTGAGCTCAGGATCCTGCTGCAGCATCCGGGTCAGCACCCCCTCGGTCACGATCTCGAGCCGGGTCTGGCTGCTGGTGCGGCTCTCCCCGCGCACTCGCAGGCCGATGCGCTCGCCCACCTTCTCCCCCAGCTGACGCGCGAGGAAGCTCGCGATGTTGCGCGCCGCGAGGCGCCTGGGCTCCAGCATGATGATGCGCCCGGGCAGCCGGTGCTGGCGCACCAGCTCCAGGGGCAGCAGGGTCGATTTGCCAGCGCCGGGGGGCGCCTGCAGGATCACGCTGGCGTGGTTGTCGAGGGCTGCAAAGAGTTCGGGCAACACCGGGACGATGGGGAGGGAAGACAAAGCGATGGGCACCTTCTGTGACACTTCTGAAAAGGGGTCCATTCTGCCACAGCCTCCCGGCCATCGTAAGCGCCCCTGCCGGGCAGGGGCAGGAAGCGTCAGGTGCAACACGGCAAGACATCCCGGGAGCGGCTGCCATAGAATGGCCCTTATCCGATGCCCATCACGAGGACCGACACGCCGCATGCCCAAACTCTTCTTTGCCCTGCCCCTGCCAGAGCTTGCCCCCGAGCTTGCGACCTGGCGAGACCAGCGCCCCTGGCCCGGCCAGCCGGTGCCCGAGAGCAACCTGCACCTGACCCTGGCCTTTCTCGGGGAGGCCGACGAAACGACCCAGGCTCGCCTGATCGCGGCCGCCGAGCGACAGCACTGCCCCCCTTTCAGCGTCCATCTGGATCAGACCGGCTGGTTTCAGCGCGCCAAAGCCGCCTGGGTGGGCCCCGGTGAGTGGCCGAACGAGCTGACCGTGCTCGCGAGGGCACTGCGCCGCCAAGGTGAAAAACTCGGGCTGGGCAACGGCGAGCAGGGCTATCGCCCCCACGTCACCCTGTCGCGCAAGGCGGGCGAGGCCCCCGGCGAGCTGCCTGCGCCGGATTTTCTGCTCAGGGCCGATCGCTTCTGCCTCTATCAATCCGTCAGCACGCCGGACGGTGTCCACTACGAACCGCTCGCCTGCTGGCCCCTGCGGGCCCGCGTCAAAGAACCGCACCGCGAGGAGCTCACCCCATGATCTTCGATCCCCCCCTGCAGTCCGGGCAGCTGATCTCCCGCTACAAGCGCTTTCTGACGGATGTCGCGCTCAACAACGGCGAGGTGATCACCATCCACTGCGCCAATACCGGTGCCATGACCGGCTGCGCCCTGCCGGGCACCCGGGTCTGGTACTCCACATCCGACAACCCCAAGCGCAAGCTGCCAAACAGTTGGGAAATCGCCGAGAGCCCGGCGGGTCACTTCATCTGCGTCAACACGGCCCGTGCCAACCAGATCGCCCGGGAGCTCATCGAACAGGGCGCTCTCGCCCCCCTGGCAGGCTATGCCAGGCTGCGCACCGAAGTGAAATACGGGGAAGAGAACAGCCGCATCGACCTGCTGCTGGAAGATGACCACAGGCCGGATTGTTACATCGAGGTGAAATCCGTCACCCTGCTCGACGAGCGGGAGCAACCCGGCATGGGGTACTTCCCCGATGCGGTCACCACCCGCGGCGCCAAGCACTTGCGTGAATTGATGGCCATGAAGGCGGCAGGGCACCGGGCCGTGCTGCTGTTCATGGTATTGCACTCCGGCATCGCGAGAATGCGCCCTGCAGCCCATATCGATCCGCACTATAGTCAGCTTGTTGAACAGGCGATGGCGGCAGGGGTTGAAATTTTATGCTATCGCCCCCATGTTGGGGTGCAGGGCATGGTGGCTCAGGATTTTATCCCATTTGAATCTGACCATATGCTACCCGAGGGCAGAGAATAAATGCAGAAGTGGGTAACATTATTGATAAGGCTTGTTTGCCTCCCGTTGACCCTTCTGCTATAGATGTCGCCCTCAATTTATGGATGGCACGGGTAGCGTGCTGAATTAGGAGACAGGGCATGCCAACAGGCGAAAACAGGAAATCTCTGGGCCCCCTGGCCATTGCGGGTGTAGAGCCTTACCAGATGAAAGCCGGTGAGGAGTACATGAATGACCAACAGAAGGTACATTTTCGCAAGATCCTGGGAGCCTGGCGCAACCAACTGATGCAGGAAGTTGACCGCACCGTCGACCACATGAAGGATGAGGCTGCCAACTTCCCGGATCCCGTGGATCGCGCCGCGCAAGAAGAAGAGTTTGCTCTCGAACTGCGCACCCGCGACCGTGAACGCAAGCTGATCAAGAAGATCGAGAAAACCTTGCTGCTGCTCGAAGAAGATGACTTCGGTTACTGCGAGCATTGCGGCATCGAGATCGGCATCCGCCGTCTGGAAGCCCGTCCGACCGCAGACCTCTGCGTGGACTGCAAGACGCTGGCCGAGATCAAGGAAAAACAGATGGCTGGCTGATGCCGCCCATCCACAGGAACGAAAAGGGAGCCCAGGCTCCCTTTTTTATTGAGCTTTTGGTCGGGCCGTCCCAGAATGCAGCCTCAATGCATCGCCTACCCGAATTGCCATGGTCATGACATCCCCCCCCTCCCGACGCCCCTATGTGGGCCGCTTCGCCCCCTCACCGTCCGGTCCGCTCCACTTCGGCTCCCTGGTCGCCGCCCTTGGCAGCTTCTTGCAGGCCAGGGCGCAGCAGGGACGCTGGCTGGTGCGCATCGAAGACATCGACCCCCCGCGGGAGATGCCGGGAGCGGCTGACCTTATCCTCACCACCCTGGAGGCACACGGTCTTGGCTGGGATGGGAAGGTGATGTTCCAGAGCGCGCGCCATGGCCGCTATGACGAGATCATCGATCAGCTCTATCGGGCCGGGGATCTCTACTGGTGCCGCTGTACCCGACGCGAAATCATGGCCGCAGGGGGGTTCTACAACGGTCATTGCCGCACCCTGGGGCTGACCGCCGAGGGGTGTGCCGCCCGTTTGCGCCAGCACCACCCGGTCTATCGGTTCGAGGATGCGCTTCAAGGAGAGATCACCGTCCCCGCGGCGCTGGCGGAGGAGGACTTCATCGTGCGCCGCCGGGACGGGCTCTACGCCTACAACCTGGCGGTGGTGGTGGATGACATGGACAGCGGCATCACCGAGATCGTCCGCGGCGCCGATCTGCTGGAACCCACTGTGCGCCAGATTGCCCTCTACCAGACCCTGGGAGCAGAGGTGCCCGCCTGGGTGCATCTGCCGCTGGCGGTGCAAGCGGATGGCAACAAGCTCTCCAAGCAGAACCATGCGCCGGCGCTGTCGCAGGACGAGGTACGACCGGCCCTGTGGCAGGCACTGCATTTTCTCGGTCAGTGCCCGCCGCCCGAGCTGATGGCGAGCCGGATCGACGAGATCATCGGCTGGGGCATCGCCCACTGGCAGCTGGCCCGGGTACCCCGCCAGCAGAAGATCCCGCAAGGGCAAAGCTAGCCCCGGCTGTATTTCTTGCCCCAAAAGGACCAATCAAGGGGAAGCAGGCCACACCGTTTCTCATTTGGTTGGGGCTGAGCTATGATAGGCCGCTATTTTTTTGGCCTCCCGTCAATTTGAAGTCATAACGAGGTGTACCATTTTTTCCCAGATCGCAAACTTTTGCCGCAAAGTGCTCGGCAAGGAAGACGGCGAGCAGTCGGTGGAGTCCCCCATTCCGGCCCGTGTCGCCGGACAGCGCCGAACCTTGAGCCGTGACCAGCACCCGATTTCGCGCAAAGAGATCAGCGAGAATGCCCTCAAGGTGCTCTATCGCCTGAACAAGGGGGGCTACGAGGCCTACCTGGTCGGCGGCGGCGTCCGTGACCTGCTGCTCGGGAAGACCCCCAAGGATTTCGACATCGCCACCGACGCGACGCCGGAACAGATCAAGGCGCTGTTCAGCAACTGCCGCCTCATCGGCCGCCGTTTCCGCCTGGCCCACATCGTCTTTGGTCGTGACGTGATCGAAGTGGCCACCTTCCGGGGCCACCACCATCAGGTCAATACCAGCAAGCATGTGTCGGCCCAGTCCGATGAAGGCATGCTGCTGCGGGACAACGTCTACGGCACCATCGAAGAGGATGCCGAGCGTCGCGACTTTACCGTCAACGCCCTCTACTACAGCGCCAAGGATTTCACCCTGCACGATTTCGAGGGTGGGCTGGAAGACCTGGCCGCGCGCAGACTGGAGCTCATCGGCGACCCCGAGACCCGCTACCGGGAAGATCCGGTGCGCATGCTGCGCGCCGTGCGCTTCGCCGCCAAGCTCGACATGACCATCAGCCCGCGCACCGCCGCCCCCATCCGGGAGCTCGCCCCGCTGCTGCAGGACATCCCGGCCGCCCGCCTGTTCGAGGAGACCCTCAAGCTGTTCCTGGCGGGGGACGGTCTGGCCACCTACAAGCTGCTGCGGGAATACGGGCTGTTCCAGCCGCTGTTCCCCCAGGTAGCCGCCCTGTTCACGCCCCACGGCAACTCGCCCTACGAGCAGTTCATCGAGCAGGCGCTGATGGACACCGATACCCGGGTCCGTGAAGAGAAGCGCGTCACCCCCGCCTTCCTCTACGCCACCCTGCTGTGGGGCGCCGTCGAGGCCCGCGGCCGGGTGCTGGAAAACGAGAGCGGTCTGCCCTGGTACGACGCCTTCATGCTGGCCATCAACGAGGTGCTGGACAACCAGGTGCGGATCATCGCCGTGCCACGCCGCTTCACCACGGACGTGCGCGACATCTGGGCCCTGCAGCAGCGCCTGACCCGCCGCCAGGGCAAACACCCCGAGCGCGCCATGGAGCATCCGAAATTCCGTGCGGCCTTCGACTTCCTGTTGCTGCGCAACCGGGTCGAGCGCGGCCTCGGCGAGCTGGCGAGCTGGTGGGAGCGCTATGTGGCCTCCAACCCGGATGTGCGCCCGCAACTGCAACGGGAGGCGACCCGCCGCCCGGCGAGCGGCGAGCGCGCCGACTCCCGCAGCGGTGATGGCGAGAAGCGCAGCGGCAATGGCCGCAACCGCCGTCGCCCCCGTCGCCGCAAGCCGAAGTCGGCAGAGTAAGGATCCGCCGATGATCGAGGTCTTCGTCGCCATCGGCTCCAACCTGGCCGACCCCCTCGGCCAGGCTCGTCGCGCCATCGCCGCGCTGGCGACCCTGCCCGAGTCAGAGCTGCTGCAGACCTCCCACCTTTACGGCAGCCGCCCCATGGGCCCTGCGGATCAGCCGGACTACGTCAATGCCGTGGCGCGCCTTGCCACCCGCCTCAGCCCTCTGGCGCTGCTGGACGAGCTGCAGCGCATCGAGCAGGCACAGGGGCGAGTGCGCAAGGATGAGCGCTGGGGCCCCCGGACCCTGGATCTCGATCTGCTGCTGTACGGCGACGAGGTCATCCGGCATGAGCGCCTGACGGTGCCTCACTATGGCATGAAGGAGCGGGAGTTCGTCCTGCTGCCCCTTGCCGAGATAGCCCCCTCCCTGGTGCTGCCCTGCGGCACCCCGCTCACCGAACTGGTTGCCCGCTGCCCGCGCAATGGACTCGCGATCCTGGCCGGTGCAGCAGGCGAGTAGAGAAGAGTAGGAACAACGTAATGAGCAAGATCACCACTACCCACCTGCAGAAGATGAAGCAGGACGGACAGAAAATCACCGCCATCACAGCCTATGACGCCACCTTCGCCAAGCTGTTCGACGACGAGGGCGCCCAGGTGCTGCTCATCGGCGACTCCCTCGGCATGGTACTGCAGGGCGGAGACGACACCCTGGCGGTCAGCATGGACGAGATGGTCTATCACACCCGCTGCGTGGTGCGCGGCACCACCAATGCCCTGGTGGTGACCGACATGCCGTTCATGAGCTACGCCACCCCGGAGCAGACCTACCAGAACGCGGCGCGCCTGATGGCGGCCGGTGCCCGCATGGTGAAGATGGAAGGGGGGGACTGGCTGTGCGACTCCATCCGCCACCTGACCCGCAACGGGGTGCCGGTGTGCGGCCATCTCGGCCTGACCCCGCAATCCGTCCACGTGTTTGGCGGCTTCAAGGTGCAGGGGCGCGACGAGTTCCACGCCCAGGAGATCTACCGCCAGGCGCTGGAGCTGCAGGCGGCCGGCATCCAGTTGCTGGTGCTCGAGTGCGTGCCCGTCTCTCTGGCAGAGCGCATCACCAAGGCGCTGCGCATCCCGGTGATCGGCATCGGTGCCGGCCCTGCCACCGACGGCCAGATCCTGGTGATGCACGATGCCTTTGGCATCACCTCGGGTTATGTGCCCAAGTTCACCAAGAACTTCCTGGCCGAGACCGGTGACATGCGTGCCGCCATTCGTCTCTATGTGAAGCAGGTGAGCGAGGGGACCTTCCCCGGCCCCGAGCACTGCTTCAACTGACTTTCTGTCGTCATGAGCGCGGGGGTCTGTGCCCCCGTCTCGCCCTCCCCCCTGACGACCCCCTCTTTTATTGATTCATCTGAAGGTGAACTGACGATGTTGGTTGTGAACAATCCCGCCGCGCTGCGCGAGCAGATCGGTCAATGGCATCGCGAAGGCCGCGCCATCGCATTCGTGCCCACCATGGGCAATCTGCATCAGGGTCATCTCACCCTGGTCGAGGAGGCCCGCCGCCATGGCGACAAGGTGGTGGTCAGCATCTTTGTGAACCCCTTGCAGTTCGACAAGGCCGAGGATCTCGCCAACTACCCCCGCACCCTGGAGCAGGATTGCGCCGCCCTGGAGGCCGCCGGTGTCGACCTGGTCTTCACCCCGACGCCGGAGATCATGTATCCCCAGGGGCTCGCCAGCCAGACCTTCGTCGAAGTGCCCGGCATCTCCAGCCTGCTGGAAGGGGCGCTGCGCCCGGGGCATTTTCGCGGGGTCAGCACCGTGGTCACCAAGCTGTTCAATCTGGTACAGCCGAACGTGGCCTGCTTTGGCGAGAAGGATTACCAGCAGCTCGCGCTCATTCGTAAGATGGTGGCCGACATGGCCATGCCCATCGAGATCGTGGGCGTGCCGACCGTGCGGGCCGAAGACGGGCTTGCCCTCTCTTCGCGCAACGGCTATCTGACCGCTGCCGAACGGGCCATTGCCCCCGAGCTCGCGCGCACCATGAACTGGATTGCCGAGCAGATTGAAGCGGGGAACAGTCACCTCCCCTCCCTGGTTGCCCAGGCCAGCCAACGCCTCGACAACGCGGGATTCAGGACGGATGCCATCGACATCGTCGATGCCGACACCCTGGAATCCGCCAGCGCCGAGAGCCAGCGCCTGGTGATCCTGATGGCCGCCTATCTGGGCAAGGCCCGCCTCATCGACAACCGAGTCGTCGCCCTGCGGGGTTGAGACACGGCAAGGAGACCACGATGTCCAAGAAGGTTTACTGCATCGCCCAGTTCCAGCCCAAGCCGGGCCAGGAGCAGGCCCTGTTCCACGTCCTGCAAGGGCTCGAACCCGACACCCTGCGTGAAGATGGCTGCCTGCAGTACATCGTCACCCGCCATATCCATAGCCCCTTTGCTGAGGGGGAGAGCTTCCCCATCGTCTTCAACGAGATCTGGCGCGACATGGCGAGCTTCGAGGCCCACTGCCAGCGCGCCGGTATCAAGGCCTTCTTCGAGCGCTACTGCCTCGCGGATGATGGCCTCGCGGCCAAGTGGAACGTCTGCGTCTACAGCGACGAGCCCTCAGACTACGATGCCCCGGCCCTCTGAGACCGACATGTGCAAATAAAAAGGCGCCCGAGGGCGCCTTTTTGCTGGCGGGTGTGCGCCTCAGTGGCGCAGACCGGTGCCGCGGGAGATGAGCCACCAGGCCATCCCGTAGAGCACCAGGATGAAGCCGATGATGATGAGATAGGCGGTGCCGAGGGGCACGTCGGAGATCCCGAGGAAGCCGTAGCGGAACGCGTTCACCATGTAGATGATGGGGTTCACCTGGGAGACCCCCTGCCAGAACGGCGGTAGCAGGGTGATGGAGTAGAAGACGCCCCCCAGATAGGTCAGGGGAGTCAGGATGAAGGTCGGGATGATGCTGATGTCATCGAACGACTTCGCGAACACCGCGTTGATGAGCCCCCCCAGGGAGAAGAGGATGGAGGTGAGCAGCACGGTCACGCAGACGCTGAACAGGTGATGGATCTGCAGCGGCACGAAGAACAGCGACACCAGGGTGACGATGAGGCCGACACAGAGGCCGCGCGCCACGCCACCGCCCACATACCCCGCGATGATGATGTAGTTGGGCACCGGCGCCACCAGCAGCTCCTCCACGTTGCGCTGGAACTTGGCGCTGTAGAAGGAGGAGGCGACGTTGGAGTAGGAATTGGTGATGACCGACATCATGATGAGGCCGGGCACGATGAACTCCATGTAGCTGAAGCCACCCATGTCACCGATGCGCGAGCCGATGAGGTTGCCGAAGATGACGAAGTAGAGGCTCATGGTGATGGCGGGCGGCACCAGGGTCTGGATCCAGATCCGGGTGAAACGGCTCACTTCCTTGGCCAGAATGCTCTTGAAGGCGATGTAATAGGTCATGGGGTTCATGCTTTGCGACCCTCCTCTACCAGATTGACGAACAGCTCTTCCAGCCGGTTCGCCTTGTTGCGCATGCTGAGCACCTTCACCCCCTGGGCGGAGAGCTGCTCGAACAGGCTGTTGAGGGACTGGCTCTTCTCCAGTTCCACTTCCAGGGTGTTCTCATCCTGCATCCGGCCGTTGAACTCGGGCAGGGCCGGTACGATGGAGCCCGGCACCAGATCCAGCAGGAAGGTCTCGCGACCCAGCTTGCCGAGCAGGCTCTTCATGCTGGTGTTCTCGATGAGACGGCCCTTGTCGATGATGCCGATGTTGCGGCACAGCATCTCGGCCTCTTCCAGGTAGTGGGTGGTCAGGATGATGGTCACCCCCTGCTCGTTGAGATCCTTGAGGAAACTCCACATGGAACGGCGGATCTCGATGTCCACCCCGGCGGTCGGCTCATCCAGGATCAGCAGCTTGGGCTCATGCATCAGGGCGCGGGCGATCATCAATCGGCGCTTCATGCCACCGGAGAGAGTGCGAGCCGCCATGTCGCGCTTGTCCCACAGATCGAGCTGGCGCAGGTACTTCTCGGCGCGCACCTTGGCCTCGGCCCGCGGCACTCCATAGAAACCGGCCTGGTGAGTCACTATCTGGCTCACCTTCTCGAACTGGCTGAAGTTGAACTCCTGGGGCACCAGGCCGAGCTGGGACTTGGCCAGCTCCAGATCGGTATCGATGTCATGACCGAATACCTTCACCTGGCCGGCACTCTTGTTGACCAGTGAGCTGATCACGCCGATGGTGGTGGATTTGCCCGCCCCGTTGGGACCGAGCAGGGCGAAGAAATCCCCCTGTTTGACGGTGAGATCGATGCCCTTGAGGGCTTCGACGCCCCCCTGATAGGTCTTCTTCAGACCGCTGATTTCCAATGCGTTCATTGCAACCCCTGTGATGGATGAGCCCATCTCGAGACAGAAAAGGCGGCTGTGACGCCGCCTGAAGACAGTCGATGGCGGGCCGGCCAGCCTGCCTTGCTACTTCGGACCCAGCTTACTCTTGCGGTACCACCTTGCCGATGAAAGGCAGGTTACGGTACTTCTGGGCGTAGTCAATGCCACAGCCCACCACGAACTCGTCCGGGATGGAGAAGCCAAGCCAGTCCACCGGCACCTGAACCTCGCGGCGGGACGGTTTGTCCAGCAGGGTGCAGATGGCCAGGGATTTCGGCTCGCGCAGAGAGAGGATCTCGCGCACCTTGTTGAGGGTGTAGCCGGTGTCGATGATGTCCTCGACGATCACCACGTCCTTGCCTTTGATGTCGTCATCCAGATCCTTGAGGATGCGCACGTCACGGGTGCTGTGCATGCCGGAGCCATAGCTGGAGGCAGTCATAAAGTCCAGGGTGATGGGCAACTGGCACTGACGGCAGAGATCCGCCAGGAAGACGCAGGAGCCGCGCAGCAGGCCGATCATGACCACTTCCTCGGAGCCCTGGTAACGGGCGGTAATCTCTTCACCCAGCGTTGCGATCCGGGCTGCAACCTCGGCCTCGGGGATCATCACCTCGACAATGTGTTTCATCACATACTCCAATAATGACCAAAGGGTTATTGGCCGTTCATTAACGTCAAAACCGAGGATTCTACCACTCCAACCAGTGGGCGTCAGGCATACGTGATGCTTTTATCGGCTTATTTTAATTGATAGAGTTAGCAAGCCTTCGGGCATTATCGGTGACAATACTATAAACACCATAATCAATAACTATTAGATGAAAAAACCATGGAACCACGCGCAGAAATAAGACGTCGAACCCGGCTTTCGCCGGAGGCTCGCCGTGATCAATTGATGGAGTGTGCCGTCGAGGTATTTTCCCGTCGCGGCATCGGCCGTGCGGGGCATGCCGAAATAGCCGAACAGGCAAAGGTCTCGGTTGCGACCGTTTTTAACTATTTCAATACTCGTGAAGATCTGGTCGACGAAGTGCTGACAGAAATCGAAGCCTTCGTACAGCAGATCCTCGAACAGGCCTACAACGGTCAGGGCTCCGCCAGGGAGAGCATTCACCGCCACGTGAAGCTGTTCGTTGACGCCGCCTATGACAAGCCCGATCACGCCAGCATCTGGCTGGAGTGGAGCTCCTCGGTGCGGGAAGAAGTGTGGCCTCGCTACACCCGGCTGCTGGACAAGGCGCTGGAGCGCATTGCCCCCCACCTGCAACGGGCCATCGACAACGGCGAGATTCAGAGCGTGCTGTCGGCGCAGGATCTGGCCCGCTCCCTGACCGGTTTTGGCTATGTGATGATGCAGATGATCAATCAGCCGCAGCGTCCGAGCCGGGAAGAGGTGACTGATTTCCTGTTCAAGTACGTGACGGCCCCCATCCAGGCCAGCTGACTCGTGCAGATGTTGACAAAGCGGCGGGGGGGGGGGGATCCCCGCCCCCCGGGGTTTTTTGGGGGCCCCCCCCGCACTGTGGTTGTTTTTACCACACCCCGATGGACAAAAAACCACCAAACCACCAGCCGTGG
>NZ_JAPCIZ010000058.1:0-25900 GCF_027707725.1 Aeromonas sp. QDB25
ACCTTAGACCGCGCAAATGTTTGGATTTCAGGCAACCGCAGATCGTGTTTGATGAACTACGACAGGTTGCTTGATTTGGCGGGTGTTGCACTTCGGAGTTGAATTCGCGGCCCAGGTCAAGGATGTGATGCGCAAGGAGGTGCTGGCGGTGGGCCCTGACACCAGCATTCTGGATCTGGCCGAGATGATGATGGGGCAGAAACCCAAGATCTATCCGGTGGTGGAGGAGGGACGCCTGCTCGGGGTGATCAATCGCCACAACGTGATGCAGGCCATCCATGCCCAGCTCGACACCTGCTTCGTGCACCAGGCCAGAGTCTGACGCTCCCCGTGTCACGGCATTCATGAGCAGGCCCCGGCCTGCTCTTTTCATCCGTGGTTGTCATGAGGGCTCCGGTTCATGCCCTGGTGCGCCGCTTTAAGGCTTGCACCCTCCGGCCTCGCTCTTTAGGATCGCTCCCAGCTTGTCGATATGGCCCCCTTGCGGGGCACTCTTTTAAGGAATTCGTACCTTGTCTCTCTCTATCGAGGCGCTGCGCCGCCGTCTCTCTGCCTGCATGAACCTCGACGCCCGCCGTCTCTCCAGCCGTCTGCACGGCGTCAAGAAGTTGCCGGAAGCCAAGCAAGGCCAGGTGCTTGAGACCATAGCCGCCGAGCTGGATGCCGCCCAGGCTCGTTACCAATCCCGTCTTGCGGGCGTACCCAAGGTCACCTATCCGGACAACCTGCCGGTGAGCCAGAAGCAAGGGGAGATCGCCAAGGCCATTCAGGACCATCAGGTGGTGATCATCGCCGGGGAAACCGGCTCGGGCAAAACCACCCAGATCCCCAAGATCTGCCTGGCGCTGGGGCGCGGGGTCAAGGGCTTTATCGGCCACACCCAGCCGCGCCGCCTCGCGGCCCGTACCGTGGCGGCCCGTATTGCCGAGGAGATGGAGTCCGAGCTTGGCCACTACGTGGGTTACAAGGTGCGCTTTACCGATCAGGTGAGCGAGCAGACCCACATCAAGCTGATGACCGACGGTATACTGCTGGCGGAGATCCAGAACGACCGGATGCTGACCCAGTACGACACCATCATCATCGATGAGGCCCACGAGCGCAGCCTCAACATCGACTTCATTCTGGGTTATCTAAAACAGCTGCTGCCAAAGCGCCCGGACCTCAAGGTGATCATCACCTCGGCCACCATTGACCCCCAGCGTTTCTCCCGTCATTTCAACAAGGCGCCGGTGATCGAGGTCTCTGGCCGCACCTATCCGGTGGAGGTGCGTTACCGCCCGCTCACCAGCGATAAAAGTGAGGGACTGGAGGAGCGCGACGAGCTGCAGGGGATCTTCGATGCGGTGGAAGAGCTGGCTAGAGAAGGTTTAGGAGACATCCTTATCTTCATGAACGGCGAGCGGGAGATCCGCGACACCGCCGACGCCCTGCGCAAGCTCAACCTGCGCGACACCGAGGTGCTGCCGCTCTATGCCCGCCTCTCCAACGCCGAGCAGAACAAGGTGTTCCAGCCCCACGCCGGGCGGCGCATCGTGCTCGCCACCAACGTGGCGGAGACCTCGCTGACGGTACCGGGCATTCGTTACGTGATCGATCCGGGCACCGCCCGCATCAGCCGCTACTCCTGGCGCACCAAGGTGCAGCGCCTGCCCATCGAGCCGGTCTCCCAGGCGAGCGCGAACCAGCGTAAAGGGCGTTGCGGCCGGGTGGCGGACGGGATCTGCATCCGCCTCTACTCGGAGGAGGATTTCAACGGCCGTCCCGCCTTCACCGACCCCGAGATCCTGCGCACCAACCTGGCCTCCGTCATCCTGCAGATGCTGGCGCTCGGCCTTGGCAACATGGAGGCCTTCCCCTTCGTCGAGCCGCCGGAGTCGCGCCATATCAAGGACGGCCTGACCCTGCTCAAAGAGCTGGAGGCAGTGCGCGAGCTACCCGCCGCGGGCGATCGGGAGGCCAAACTGCAGCTGACCGAGACCGGTCGTCAGCTCTCGCGCATCCCCCTTGATCCGCGTCTGGCGAAGATGGTGATCAGCGCGGCGCAGACCGGCTGTCTGAGCGAGGTGATGGTGATCACCGCCGCCCTCAGCATTCAGGACCCCCGCGAGCGGCCCATGGAGAAGAAGCAGGCCGCCGACGAGCAGCACAGACGCTTCGAAGACAAGGATTCCGACTTCCTCGCCTTCGTCAATCTGTGGAACTACCTGAAAGAGCAGCAGGATCTGCTCGGCAGCAACCCGTTCCGCCGCCTGTGCCAGAAGGAGTTTCTCTCCTACCTGCGGGTGCGCGAGTGGCAGGACATTCACTTCCAGTTGCGTCAGACGGTCAAGGAGCTGGGTTTTAAAGCCAACCATGAACCGGCGGACTTCAAGACGGTGCACTGCGCGCTCTTGACCGGCCTCTTGAGCCATATCGGCAACAAGGATCTGGAAAAGCCCGAGTTCCTCGGGGCCCGCAACGGCCGCTTCCATCTCTTCCCGGCCTCGGGTCTGTTCAAGAAGCCGCCCAAGTGGGTGATGGCCGCAGAATTGGTGGAAACCTCGCGCCTCTACGCTCGCATCAACGCCAAGATCGAACCCGAGTGGGTGGAACCGCTGGCAGGCCATCTCATCAAGCTGCACCACAGCGACCCCCACTGGTCGAAGAAAAACGGCGCCGTGATGGCCAAGGAGAAGGTGACGCTTTATGGCCTGACTCTGGTCAATGAGCGCACCATCAACTTCAGCCGCATCGACCCGGCGCTGTGCCGCGAGCTGTTTATCCGCCGCGCCCTGGTGGAAGGGGATTTCGAGACCCGTCACCGTTTCTTCAGCGATAACCGCAAGCTCCTGGCCGAGGTGGAGGCGCTGGAGCACAAATCCCGTCGGCGCGACATCTTGGTGGATGACGAGGATCTGTTCCGCTTCTACGATGCCCGTTTGCCGGAGGAGGTGATATCAAGCCGCCACTTCGACAAGTGGTGGAAAGAGGCGCAAAAGCAGGACCCCGAGTTGCTCAACTTCGAAAAAGAGATGCTGATGAAGGGGGATGCCGCCCACATCAGCGATCTCGACTACCCCAACTTCTGGCAGCAGGGGCGCCTCAAGCTCAAGTTGACCTATCAGTTCGAGCCGGGGGAGGCGGCGGACGGCGTGACGCTGCATATTCCGCTGCCGCTCTTGAATCAGGTGGAGGTGAAGGGGTTCGAATGGCTGATCCCGGGGCTGCGTCACGAGCTGCTGGTGGCCCTCATCAAGTCCATGCCCAAGCCCATGCGCAAGAACTTCGTGCCGGCGCCGAACTACGCCGATGCGCTGCTCGCCAGCATCAGCCCCGAACAGGGGCCGCTCTTGGACGAGATGGAGCGCCAGCTGCGCCGCATGACCGGCGTCACCGTGCCCCGCGAAGCCTGGGACTGGGCTGCGGTGCCCGATCACCTGAAACTCACCTTCCGGGTGGTGGACGATAAACACAAGAAGGTGGCGGAAGGCAAGGACCTGGAGGCATTGAAAGAGTCCCTGCGTGGCAAGGTGCAGGAAACCCTGTCCCAGGTGGCGGACGACGACATCGAGCAGTCCGGCCTCACCCTCTGGAGCTTTGGCGAGTTGCCCCAGGAGTACAGCCAGAAGCGCGGCGGGTTCGAGGTGAAAGCCTATCCGGCACTGGTGGATCAGAAGGATTCAGTCGCCATCCAGCTGGTGGAGAGTCCGGTGGTGCAACAGCAGCTGATGTGGGCGGGCCAGCGCCGGCTGGTGCTGCTCAACGTGCCGTCCCCCATCAAGTATCTGCAGGAGAAGCTGCCCAACAAGGCCAAGCTGGGCCTCTATTTCAACCCCTTTGGCAAGGTGGCCGAGTTGATTGACGACTGCATCGCCTGCGGCTGCGACAAGCTCATCGAGCAGCACGGCGGCATGGCCTGGGACGAGGCCGGTTTCGAGGCGCTCAAGGAGTATGTCCGCGCCGAGCTCAACGACGCCGTGGTGGAGGTTGCCAAGCAGGTGGAAGCCGTGCTGACCCTCTCCCATGAGATCAAGAAGCGGCTCAAGGGCAAGATGCAGCTCGATACCGCCTTTGCCATGTCGGACATCCAGCTGCAGCTGGACAAGCTCATCCACAAAGGCTTCGTCACCGAGACCGGCTGGCAGCGGCTGCCTGACTTGCTGCGCTACCTGAGGGCCATCGAGCGGCGTCTGGAGAAGCTCGCCATCGATCCCAACCGGGATCGGGTCTACATGCTCAAGGTGCAGAGCGTGGAGTCGGAGTATAAGGCACTGCTGGCCAAGATCCCCAAATCCCAGCCGATGCCACCCGAGGTGGCCAATATCCGCTGGATGATAGAGGAGCTGAGAGTTTCCTTCTTCGCCCAGCAACTGGGGACGCCGTACCCCATCTCCGATAAACGGGTGCAGAGCGCCATTGCCCAGTGCTAAGCTGCTATCTATCTGTTTTATTGGATAGAATAAGAACAGAGAAGGCTTGAAGGGAAGGGAGGCCATCATATGCTGGGGATCTGGTTGGGGGTGGCGCTGGTCAATATCAGCGGTTACCAGCCCATTGCGGAGCAAACCTGGGTGCAGCTCAACCCGGAGTTCTATCCGGTGCACCGCTCCGTGCCGCCCATCTTCGCCGCCTGGCGGGGCAATCAGTTCCCGCCGCTGGAGCAGAAAAAGAAGAACGGCCGCTGGCAGATTCTCTTTCCCGCCCGTCTGGTGCCCCCCTTCGATCTGTTCGAGGGGGAGGCCCAGCTCTCCAAGGCCTACCTGGCCAGGCTCAAGCGCATCGACGAGATGGCCTATGGCATGGCCCCCCATCAATCGCAACCGACTGCGGCCGCACTGTATCAACCCTCCTTCGAGGCGCCGGGGGCCAGTGCCTTTATTGCCGAGTTCTCCTTGCCTGGTGCCATGACGGGCAGAGGCCGGATGGCGCAGGGGGAGCCCTTGCTGGCCAGGCTGGCGGTGCCGCTACTCCCCGGGGCGAACGGGAGCGTGCAGCTTGCCGCGGCCAGCCCGTCGTCAGAGGGCGCCATCCTGACCCTCTCCGCCACGGCGGCAGGGGGGGATGGGCGGGTCTGTCATCAGGTGGCGGCGGGGGAGACACTCTGGCGTATCGCGAGCCAGTTGCAGGCGCAGGCGGGTAGCGGATCCGACACCTACAGCTATCTGCTGGCGCTGGTGGCGGAGAACCGTCCCGCCATGGGCAAGGGGATCCGGGTGCAGACCGGCCAGCGACTCTACTGCCCGAAAGCGGAGACCCTGGCGCAGTTTGAGGCCCTGAGCCCGGCCCAGCGCCAGCAGCAGTTTGCCCGCCTGGAGCAGGGGCGCTGAGGGGCGCGTCGGGGCAGGGGAGAGCCTCGGCATCTGCCAGTGCGATGGCAAGCGGTTCGTCCCTTGTATCCACCCCGGGCCCGTGCTAGTATTCGCGCTCGTTTTGCGAGGTGCTGACCGGTCGCAGTCAACACCATACATTCATCTAAAAGAGATACTTACTATGTCTTTCGTATTCCAAGCTGAAGTCCGTTCTGACCTGGGGAAAGGTGCGAGCCGCCGCCTGCGTCATGCTGACCAAGTTCCTGCCATCGTTTACGGTGCAGGCAAAGAAGCCGTGTCCGTTACCCTGGACCACAAGAAGCTGATCCTGGCCCAAGAGAAGCCGGAGTTCTACTCCTCCGAGCTGACCCTGGTCATCAACGGCGAAGAAGTGAAGGTGAACGTGAAGGCTATCCAGCGTCACCCGGTTCGCTACAAGCTGGTTCACCTGGACTTCGTTCGCGTCTAATCGACAACGAATGTTCCTGTGAAGAGGCCACCCAATCGGGTGGCCTCTTTGTTTTTACAGCATTTTTGCCGGGAAAATAAAATACTCAAACAGCACTATTGGTCTTTACTTGTAGGCATGATTGACAGCAGGTCACGTGTTGTGATGCTCTGATGTCCACAAGGTGCTCGAACAAATCCATTTTTCGGGGTGATGTTGACCGTTTTGAAGGGAATCGTACGGACATATTTCCTGCTGTTTTCACCTATTCTGCTGTTGGTCCTGGCGGGGGGCTATCTGCTGGGCAATGCACTGATCGAGCGCGAGCTCTACCGCGTTCGCAGCGATTAGAGCACCTTCCTGGCGCTTGCCAGCGGCCGCCTTGACAGTGAGCTGGCGGTGCCGCTGCGTCATGTGCGCAGCATGTCGGAAGAGCCCATTCTGCTCGAGGCGGCGGCTCGCAATGACCGTGACACCCTGGCCGTCCAGTTCACCATCCTGATGAACCGTAATCCCGACTATGCCCAGGTGCGTTGGCTTGCCCCGGATGGCATGGAGTTGGTGCGCATCGATCGTCAGGGACAGCGTGTGTGGCGTGTGACGGACGACCAGTTGCAGAACAAGGGGGAACGTTACTATTTTCGCGACGCCATGGCGCTGCCCTGGGAGCGGGTCTACGTCTCGCCGCTCGATCTCAACGTTGAACACGGCGTGATCGAACGTCCCTTCAACCCCATGATCCGCATTGCCAAGCGTATGCGCCTTGGGGGACGAGATCTTGGTCTGCTGCTTATCAACGTGCAGGCCGCCCGTATGCTCAAGGAGTTTGCCGACAGCAGCGGCAAGGCGGCCGATCACACCATGCTGTTCAACCAGGACGGATATTGGCTGCACAGCCCGGACCCATCCCAGGAATGGGGCTTCATGCTCGAACATCCGGATCTCACCCTGAAGCACACGTCCCCCCAGGCCTGGCAGGCGTTCTGGGGCGCATCAAACGGCCAGATGGAGTCTGCCGACGGACTGTGGAGCTGGACCACTCTGTACCCGGCACAGAATCATGATCAGCTGATCTGGAAAGCCGCTTCCCTGGTGCCGCGCAGCGAGCTGCTGGCCATTCGCACTCATATCTGGGGGATCATCTCGGCCACTTGCGCGATGCTGCTGCTGTTGTTTGGTGCCGGGGTGGCCGCATTGGTGCGCAGCAGGCACAGGGAGCAGCTGGCCCAGCAGGAGGCAGCCAGGCTGGCACAGGTCAAAGGGGATTTCATCGCCAACATGAGCCACGAGATCCGCACCCCCATGAACGCCATCATGGGGCTGACTTACCTGCTCGAGCAGGGAGGGCTCGACGATGGCCAGCATGTCCTGGTGCGCAAAATCCACCAGGCCGGGCAGGCGCTGCTCGGGATCATCAACGACATTCTCGATTTTTCCAAGATTGAGTCGGGCCGGCTCGAGCTTGAGCGGGTGCCATTCAGTCTGGAAGAGGTGCTCGATCACGTGGCGGCCATCATGTCCACCTGCGTTGGCCAGAAGCACCTGGAACTGGTGGTGAGCAGCGCTCCCGAGCAGGTTTCCCATCTGATTGGGGATGCCCTGCGCCTCGAGCAGGTGCTGCTCAACCTGACCGGCAATGCCATCAAGTTTACCGAGCGCGGGGAGGTGGAGGTCAAGGTCGAGCTGGAAGCAGAGCAAGAGGGCATGGCCACCTTGCTGTTTCGGGTGCGCGACACCGGGATCGGCATTCCCCCCGAGCAGCAGGCCAATATTTTCAATGCTTTCTCCCAGGCAGACTCCTCCAACAGCCGCCGTTTCGGGGGGACCGGGCTCGGTCTGACCATCAGTCGCCGCCTGGTGAACCTGATGGGGGGGATATCGGTGTCACCAGCGAACTGGGCAAGGGGAGTGAGTTCTGGTTCCGCGTCCGGCTGGAGCAGGTGGAGCGGCCCGAGGCCCTGAACGAGCGTCTGCAGCACATCTCGCTGCTCATCGCCGACGACAATCAGGTGACCCGTGACGCCCTGTCGATGACGGTGGGTTCCCTCGGTTGGGAGTCTCGGGTGGTGGAGTCCGGTGAGCAGGCGCTGCACCATCTTCAAGGATCAGCGCGAAGCGGCGCTGGCCTCTGGCATGAACGACTTCATCGCCAAGCCGCTCGATGTGGAGCAGCTCATCGCGACCTTGCTGCGCTATCTGCCGGACTGCGTCCTGCCGCTCACCGTGAGCGACGAGCCACGCGCCCAGGAGCCGGTGGCCGGCATCGATATCGATACCGGACTTCGCAACTGGGGTGAAGCCTCGGTCTATCTCAAGTACCTGCGCCGTTTTCGCGATGACTACATGACGGTCGGCACCGTGTTGCCGGACTACATCGCCCAGCACGAGACCGATGCGGCCGCAAGCCTGACGCACAAGATAAAGGGGGTGGCGGGCAGTCTGTCGCTCACCGATGTGGCGCGCATCAGCGCCGAGCTGAACGAGGCCATCGAGCAGGGGGGGGACACCAGTCAGCTCATCGCCCCCTTCCTCGAAGCGCTGGAGCAGGCACAACATGCCATCGATACCTATGCCGGGCGCGAGCCGGGCGCGGTCAGCTCCCCGCTGGCCCAGGGGGAAGCGCGGGAGGTCTGCCTGCACGCCCTGCATCAGGCCCTGGTGAGCGAGGATCTGGATCTGATTGAGCCGGCGCTGAGTCAGGCCAGGAGTTACCTGCCTTGCGAGCTGGTGAGCGAGATAAGTGCGGCCCTGGAGCTGTTCGATATTCCGTTCGCCACCCGCAAGCTGGAGGATTATCTGGAGGATCGGGAGGAACCTGCGCCATGAATCGACCGCGAGTGCTGATCATCGACGACGAGCCGAGCAACCTTGGGCTGCTGCGGCAAATCCTCAAGGAGGAGTACAACCTCTTCTTTGCCAAGGGGGGAGAGGAGGGGCTGGCCGCCGTGGGGCGCCACGAGCCGGCCCTGATCCTGCTTGACGTGCGCATGCCCGACATGGATGGCTACGAGGTGTGCCGCCGGCTCAAGGCCGATCCGGCCCACGCGGGGATCCCGGTACTCTTTATCACCGCGAGCGACAACGCAGACAGCGAGAGCCAGGGGTTTGAGGCGGGCGGAGTGGATTACATCTACAAGCCGGTCTGCCCGAGCACGGTGCGTGCCCGGGTGCGCAATCACCTCTCCCTGGTGCGCCTCGATCAGCTTGAGTGCAGCTATCGCACCGCCATCGTCATGCTGAGCGAGGCGGGTCACTACAACGACACCGACACCGGGGTACATATCTGGCGCATGGCCGCTTACGCCCGGGCCCTGGCCGATGCGGCGGGCTGGAGCCCGGAGCAGTCGGATCTGCTGGAGCTGGCGGCCCCCATGCACGACATGGGCAAGATTGGTATCCCCGATCACATCCTCAAGAAGCCCGGTCCCCTCACCGAGGAGGAGTGGGTCATCATGCGCAGTCACCCGCGCATCGGTTACGAGATCCTGAGGCGATCCGATGCCCCCATCTTTCGCATGGCGGCGGAAATTGCCCTGCATCACCACGAGAAATGGGACGGCTCGGGTTATCCCGCCGGCGAGACCGGCGAGGGGATCCCCGAGGCGTCGCGGATCGTGGCCATTGCCGATGTGTTTGATGCCCTGAGCGTGCGTCGTCCCTACAAGGAGCCCTGGCCTCTGGACAGGGTGCTGGCCACCATGCGTGATGGTGCCGGCCAGCACTTCGATCCCCGGCTGCTCGCCCGTTTTCTCGAGATCATGCCGGAGATCTTGCGCCTCAAGGCTCAATGGGATGCCCGCGAGGCGCGGGGGGATTACCAGATGGGCGCTGTCAGATAGGGATTGCTGGCCTTCTCGCGACCGAAGGTGGAGCTGGGACCATGGCCCGGGATGAAGACGATGTCATCCCCGAGCGGCAGCAGGGTCTCGGTGATCGAGCGGATCAGGGTGGCGTGATCTCCGCGCGGGAAGTCGGTACGGCCTATGCTGCCGGCAAAGAGCACGTCCCCCACCCAGGCCAGGCGCTCGGCCTGGCTGAGCAGCACGACATGACCCGGGGTGTGGCCCGGGCAGAAATAGACCTCCAGCTCGCAATTTCCAAGCTGAACCTTGTCCCCCTGGGCGAGCCAGCCATCCGGGGTGAAGGCCGGGGTATGGGCAAAGCCGAACATCTGGCTCTGCTGGGGCAGGATGTCGAGCCAGAAGGCATCTTCCCGGTGGGGGCCGACAATGCTGACGCCGGTGCGAGTACGCAGCTCGGCGGCGGCCCCCACGTGATCCAGGTGGCCATGGGTCAGGATGATCTTCACCAGCCGCAGCTCGTGCCTGGCGATGGCGGCCAGCAGTTTGTCCGCCTCGCCACCGGGATCGATCAACGCCGCCTGGCGGGTCTCGTCACACCAGATGAGGGAACAATTCTGGGCGAACTGGGTGACCGGGATCACCTCGAACTTCAACATGTGGGACTCTCCTGAGGGGTCTGAAGGGGGGAGCGTTTGGCGAAGAAGGCGAGGCAGGCCTCCTTGTCACCACGAAACAGGATCCGCTCGCGCTTGTTGTCCAGCTGATAGCGGTACATGGGGTCATAGTAGCGAGTCAGCAGCAGTCTGATCCAGACCAGATGGGCGCGGGTGTCCCCGCTCTGGGCCTGTTCCCTGAGGGCGGCCTGCAACAGCCCATCGAGTTCGCGATAATCCTTGTCACCGAGTCGGCGCTTGAGCCTGGCCATGGCGTCGGTGAGGTAGCCGGCAAACAGCGGCCAGCCTGCATCTGGCCCATGGAACTCCAGATAGCGCAGCCAGAGATCCTGCACGTAATCGGTGCGGATCTGCTCGGCCCGAGCCTCCTGCGGCACCTCCACCACCACCAGAGGAGCCCGGCACATGGCCTCATAAAGGTTGAGTGGCAGGGCGCAGCGACCGATGAGGCGGCTCTCGTCTTCCAGTACAAACTGTGACTCCCCCCGGTTGCGACGCTGAAGCAGCTCGATGGCAAGCCGATTTTCGAAGTCGATGTTGCCGGGTTGCCCACCCGGCAGTTGGCCAAACGACGACCCCCTGTGACGGGCGTGCCCTTCCAGATCCACCGCTTGGGTGATGTGCGCCAGCATGTGGGTCTTGCCGGAGCCGGTCATGCCGGTCAGCACGGTCCAGTCGCACTCTGCACTGGCCTTCGCCTGGGTGTCGATGAGAAAGTGGCGCAGCGCCTTGTAGCCGCCCGCGACCCGGGGGCGGGTGACGCCGGCCTCGGCCAGCCACTGTTGTACGGTTTGCGAGCGCAGGCCGCCGCGAAAACAGTAGAGCAGGGCGTCGGGTTGCTGGCGCAACCTGGCCAGCCAGCCTTCCATGCGCGCGGCGCGCACCGCGCCACCTACCAGTTGATGGCCTAGGGTGATGGCTGCGGCCTGTCCCTCCTGCTTGTAACAGGTACCGACCCGGGCACGTTCCTCGTCAGTCATCAGCGGCAGGCTGACGGCGGTGGGAAAGGTCCCTTCCTTGAACTCGACGGGGGCGCGCAGATCGATGAGTGGAACCTCATCCAGAAAGATCCGGGCGTAATCCGTGGCCAGTGGCAGGGCACTCATTGGACAACCTCGATGAACTGGTTGCCGGTGCGGGCCTGCAACTGGCCGATGGGAGAGAGGGTCAGCCCTGCCTGTGCGGCAATGGCAAGGAGCTCGGCTTCACTTTCTTTACCGACGGCTACCAGCAGGCCGCCGCTGGTCTGCGGGTCGCACAGGATGTTGCGGGTGCGATCATCCATGGTGCCCAGCTTGTCACCATAGGAGTCGAAGTTGCGCAGGGTACCGCCCGGTACGCAGCCCTCACTCAGGTAATAATCCACCTCGTCCAGCAGCGGCAGCGTCTTGAAGTCCAGACGGGCACTGACGCCGGAACCTTCGCACATCTCCAGCAGGTGGCCTGCCAGTCCAAAACCGGTCACGTCGGTCATGGCGTGCACGCCGGGTAAGGCGGCGAAGCGCTGGCCAATCTTGTTGAGGGTGCACATGGCATCCGGGGCCAGTTGTTCATGCTCGGGCTTGAGCTTGCCCTTCTTCTGAGCTGTGGTGAGGATGCCGATGCCAAGCGGTTTGGTCAGATAGAGGGTGTCGCCCACCTGGGCGGTGTCATTCTGCTTGATGGCGTCGAGTGGCACGATACCTGTCACCGCAAGACCGAAGATGGGCTCGGGGGCGTCGATGCTGTGGCCACCGGCGAGCGAGATCCCCGCCTCGTGGCACACCTGGCGGCCGCCGTCGATCACCTGCTGGGCCACTTCCGGCGCCAGCGTGTTGATGGGCCAGCCGAGGATGGCGATGGCGACGATGGGCTTGCCGCCCATGGCATAGATGTCGCTGATGGCATTGGTGGCGGCGATGCGACCGAAGGTGAAGGGATCGTCGACGATGGGCATGAAGAAGTCGGTGGTGGAGACGATGCCCTGGCCGTTGCCGATATCGACCACGGCGGCGTCATCTTTGCTGCTGTTGCCGACCACCAGGGTGGGGTCGTCAAAGCCCGGGATCTGGCTCTTCAAGATGGTGTCGAGCACCTTGGGGGAGATTTTGCAACCGCAGCCAGCGCCGTGGCTGTATTGGGTCAGACGAATGGAAGACATGCTTTCCCCTTGTGTGGGCAGACTTGCGTGTGCCAATAACTGCTGTGGCACCGTCAAATGTGCGCGCAAAAATAGGGTGGCCCTGGCGGCCTGTGAACACAGTGATGTCAGGCTGCCTGGCAGGACGGGAGGAGGGCAAGGATGCGCCGGCGAAGCCCCGCCGAGGACCACAGGACGGGCCATTATGCCACAGATGGCCCTCTTGATTCGAACTGGAATTGACACAAAGCGAAGGGGATTGTCGGGTTCAAAAAGAGCCGTACTCTTCGCCTTGCTCAGGCTAGTCCCACTTTGAGCCGCCCCGACGGCGTGCCGGTCTTGCATCGGGGCAGCATGTGGCGACGGAAACTAGCCAGCTTGCTCCATCACTGGTTGGGGCGCCTTGCCTAGCCGGCGCAGTCGCCGTTGCAGCGGCCGCTCCAGCAGGGTGTAGCTCAGCGCCGAGAGCCCGATCAGCACGGCGAGCATCAACAGGGTGGCCAGCACCCCCAGCAAGGGGTTGGTCTGGGCGTACCACCACGCGGTGAGCCCCGGCGCCAGAGAGTGGACAAGCTCGCAGCCGGTGAGCAACACCAGGGCGTGGAGCAGGTAGATGGAGTAGGAGAGATCCCCCAGCCAGTTGGTGAAGCGGTTGTCCAGGAGGCGCAGCAGCGGGCTCTGGCGCTCCCCTTGGGCGGCGGCAATCCAGATCAGCAACACGTAGGCGCTGATCAGTAGCAGGGTCAACAACGGCGTCATGGTGAACTGCATCAGTGCGAAGGGGAGCAGAAAGGCGAGCAGCAGCGGCAGATCTTGCTGCATCATGGGCCACTGGCGGGCAGCCTTCACCTTGGGCAGCAGCCAGAGGCCGAGCACGAATTCACTCACCCCGCGCCCGATGGCCAGCGCGCCGCTGGTGACATCCAGGGTACCCCGGCTGTGCACGATATAGGCCAGCACCGTCAAGGCCAGCAAGGGGGCGAGGTTGCTCCAGCGGCTGCGGGTGACGGCGAGGGGAATGAGCAATGGAAACAGCAGATAACTTATCCACTCCACGCTGAGCGACCAGGCAGCGAAGTTCCAGGTCAATCCGTGATCCGTTACCACCTGCAGCAGCAGGAAGGCGCTTGGCAGTGCCTCGGCGGGGGTGAAGGGGGAACCAAAAGGAGGCATCCCCTCCCACTCCCACATCTTGAACAGGGGGCCGGCGTAGAAGCCAATCCCGTGGTGGGCCTTGTAGAGCTCCCAGCCAACCAGCAGCAGCAGGGTCACCAGGTAGAGGGGATACACCCGGGTCAGCCGCAGCCAGAGGAAGCGGCCATAACCAATGGTGCGGGGCGTGCGGGCGAAGGCCTCCCCATAGACATGGGCCAGCACCAGCCCGCTCAAGATAAAGAAGAGATCGACCCAGAGGTAGCCGTTCTCGATGAGTCGGGTGTGGCCGGCGATCGACTCCATCCACTGGGGGAAGAGTAGCAAGCGGGCGTGGAACAGCACCACCATCAGGGCAGCGATGCCCCGCAGCGGCGTCAACAGCGGCAATGATTGATTCATGACGGGATCCTTGATGATGTTCAGCTTGGCCTGACATCAATTTTTGTTGTGGTGCCGCTCATCAACCCTGATGAGTCGGCTGCCCCGGCTTGGCGGCCACAGGCGGGATCACCCTACCTAAAAGAGATCCATACGGGTGTTATTGCCGTCATGAATGGGCGTTTATCATCCCAAAACCAGCATGGGATAGGGACGCATCGAAAATAGAGAGGGGATCTAGACTAGGGAAGTCATCCCTCTGAGCGTCAGGAACATCCCCATGAAACTCTATGCCCACCCTTTTCGTCCTACAGCCAGAAAGTGCTGATCGCTCTCTACGAGAATGCCACCCTGTTCGAATACCGGAACCTCGAAGAGCCGGCGGCCAGCGCCGAACTTGCCGCCCTTTGGCCACTCAAGCGCTTCCCGGTGTTGCTGGATGACGGTCGCTGCATTCTCGAGAGCAGCACCATCGTCGCCCATCTGCAGGCGTACCATCCGGGCCCCGTCAGCCTGATCCCGCCCGGCGATGCGGGTCTGGAGGTGCATATGCTGGATCGCATCTTCGACAACTATGTGATGACGCCGATGCAAAAAGTGGTGCTGGATGCGCTGCGCCCGGCCGCTGATCGCGACCGCTATGGCGTAGCGGAGGCCCGCGAGCTGCTCAATCAGATCTACCCCTGGCTTGATCAGCGACTGGAAGGACGCCACTGGATTGCCGGCGCAGACTTCACGCTGGCCGATTGCGCCGCCGCCCCCTCGCTCTTCTACGCCGACTGGGCCCACGATATCTCGGCTGGCTATGGCCGCCTGCGTGCCTATCGCGCCCGTCTGCTCAATCATCCCTCCATCGTGCGGGTGGTGGAGGAGGCGAGGCCATTTCGACACTACTTCCCGCTGGGCGCGCCGGCGCGTGATTGAGCGGGATGACTTGTGGTGGGCGAGTATTGTCGCCCCAGGCAATGTGCGAGGCGGACAGGGGCATGGCGTGATCCATTGCAGGGGAAAACAGCAATTTTCATTCAAATGAGTGGGTATGCGTTTATGGCTGATATTTCCCCGAGGATTTTTTAATATTGATGCGTAATATTTCATGATTTTGCATAAAGCAAATGCCGGGAATGTCTCTGTTGGTGGGTTGTGTAGTGAAAGAGAGATGAGAATCGGGTTAACGATGCGGCAACTCTTGATTGAGGATGGCTGTCGTCAGTCGAAGAGGAGGGATGGGGGCAGCAATCGCTGTTGGTGGCAAAGTCGGGGGGAGGTTATCTCTTTGGCGGCCGCATGAAAAAAGCCCGCTTTGATCGCGGGCTTTTTGATGGCTTGCCAGACCCAGCCCTGGCCGGGATCTGAAATGAAACCGGGGACAAGGGGGGCAGCGCTGGTCTGCTCGGCTTAGCGGGCGCGCACCACCAGCCCCTTGAGGTAGAAGCCTTCCGGATAGGCGGTGCCGATGGGGTGATCGGATGCCTGGGACAGGAGTTCCAGGATCTGGGCATCGCGGCCGGCATCGAGCGCTGCATCGGCCACTATCTTCTGGAACAGGCTCTGCTCCATCAGGCCGGAGCAGGAGTAGGTCAAGAGCACGCCACCCGGCGCCAGCAGCTGGAACGCCAGCATGTTGATGTCCTTGTAGCCGCGGCAGGCGCCCAGCAGCTGGGCCTTGCTCTCGGCAAACTTGGGTGGGTCCAGCACGATGACATCGAACTTCTCGCCCTTCTCGCGATATTCGCGCAAGAGCTTGAAGACGTCGTGACGCACGAACTGGGTGTTGCTGGTATCGAGACCGTTCAGTTCGGCGTTCTGGCGGGCGATGTCCAGCGCATTCTGGGAGAGATCGACGTTGACTACCTCCTTGGCACCGCCCTGGAGGGCATAGACCCCGAAACCGCCGGTGTAGCAGAAGCAGTTGAGCACCCGCTTGCCTTCAGTGTATTTCGCTGCGGCAAGGCGGTTGTCCCGCTGATCCAGATAAAAACCCGTCTTGTGACCGTTACGAATATCTACCAGGATCTTGACGCCGCCATTCTCCTCGATGACCACGGGGTCGGTCGGGGTCTCGCCATGGATGACGCCGGTGCGCTCCTTCAGCCCTTCCTTCTTGCGCACGGCCACGTCAGAGCGCTCATAGATGCTGCACTCGGGGTAGAGGGTACGCAGCGCTTGCGTGATCAGCTCGCGCTGGAACTCGGCGCCGGCAGAGAGAATCTGGCACACCAGGAAGTCGGCGTAGCGGTCGATGGTCAGGCCCGGCAGACCGTCGGATTCGGCGGCGCAGAGGCGATAGCCGGTGAGGCCCTGACGCTTGATGAGCCCGTCACGGGACTCCTGCGCATATTTGAGGCGACGGATGAAGAAGTCGAGATCGACGCTCTCATCCTTGTCGAAGGTCCAGACCCGGGCACGGATCTGGGAGCTGCCGGACCAGGCACCACGGGCGAGCCATTTGCCGTCATGGGTGAAGATCTCGACGGTATCGCCGTCAACGGGGTTGCCCTGCACCCGCTCAATGCCCTTGGAGAAGATCCAGGGGTGGCGACGCAGCAGGGATTTTTCGCGGCCTTTGACGAGATAGATGGAAGCGCTCATGGGTAGTTGCCGATGGTAGAAAAGAAGGGGGCATATAGTAGGGGCTGTGAGGGTAGGCACGCAAGCCGCGTCTACCGGGATCCGTGCATCCACACGCGGTCAGGGTTGGACGGGCTGTTTCGCGCGTCCCCAGCGCCTGGCCCAGACATGGCAGGCCATCTGGACGATGGCCTGCCGGAGTGGTCAGATCCGCAGGCCGGTGAGCGCCTGACCGAGTTCGCTGGCGGTTCCCTTGAGGCCGGTGGTGCCGGCGACCGCCGCGCTGGCGGACTCCTCCACCCGGCTTGCCTCGTGGCGCACCTTGTCGAGGTTGCGGGTGATCTCCTCGGCCACCGAACTCTGCTCTTCGCTGGAGGTGGCGATCTGGGTGCTCATCTCCAGCACCGCATCGCTGTGGTTGCTGAGCCGCTCGATGTCCATGCCCACTTCGGTGATGAGCTGCTGGCTGTCGGCCGCGCGCCCCACCGTCTTCTCCATGATGTCGTTCAGCGCCCCGGTCCCTGCTTGGAGCTCCTCGATCATCTGCTGGATCTCCACGGTCGCCTGCTGGGTGCGGCTGGCGAGGGTGCGCACCTCGTCGGCCACCACCGCAAAGCCGCGTCCCTGTTCACCGGCGCGGGCCGCCTCGATGGCGGCGTTGAGGGCCAGCAGGTTGGTTTGCTGGGAGATGGCGTTGATGACGTTGACCACTTCGTTGATGCGATTGGCGTTGTGAGTCAGCCGCTCGACCGCGCCCGAGGCATTGCCAATCTCGTCTGCCAGGGTGCGGATGGCGGTGATGGTGCGTGCCACCCGTTGTGCCCCGTGAGTCGCCTCGTCGCTGGACTGGCGGGTTTGCAGCAGGGTGTCGTTGGCGTTGCGGGCAACTTCCCGGATGGCGGCGGACATCTGCTCCATGGCGGCGGCAAGGGAGTCCATGTGCTGGCGCTGGGCGCGGGCAAGCTGCTCGCCGTCGCTGGCATGCTCGCGAAATTCGTCGGCGGCCAGGGTAAGGGCATCGGCGGACTCTTCCACCAGTTGCACTATCTTGTGCTGGCGGTCGGTGAAGGTGTCGATGCTGCCCGCCAGAATGGAGAACTCGTCCCGCACCGGGAAGAAGTTGAGCCGGAAGGTGAGATCGCCGTTCGCTACCGTCTGCAATGCCTTGTTGGTGGAGTAGAGCGCCCCCGAGACAAAGGTCATCAGATAGTGGGTGATGAGGGCCAGCAGGGCGGCCAGCACCGCGATGATGGTGAGCGTGGTGCCCTGACCATCCCAGAGGGCGTAGTGACTCATATCCAGGGTGCCGGAGACGACGCCCGCCTGACCTGCGCTGGCGCCATAGCGATAGATGTCTCCCTGCTGGCTAAGGCCGGTGGCGGCGCCAGGCGTGAGTACGAGATCCGCGGGCAGGGTAAGGGTCGGCTGCTGGCTCACCAGCTGGGCCGTGGTCTCGACCCGCCCTTTTAGCTGATCCACTCTGAGCTGCATCGCCTGATCATGGCCGTCGGCCAGCAGATACCAGGTGAGGAAGGCGATGAACACCAGGGGGCACCAGAAGGTGATAAGAAATTTCTCGCTGATCGTGAGGTGAATGAGATAACGGTCAACCCACCGAAACTTTACTTCTTTCATAATGGTATTGCGTCCTGCAAGGGGAAGAGAGTGTCGCGCTCATTATCGCCCCGGGGAAAAATTACTTAAGAGAAAGGTGTGATAAATGGGAGAGCAATCGTTTGTCGTGCGGGTGTGGGGTCAGGTTCAGGGGGTGGGATTTCGCTACTTCACCCGGGAGCGGGCGCTGCAACTGGGGCTGCGGGGGCATGCCTACAACCTGGAAGATGGCTCGGTGGAGATCCTGATTGCCGGTCCCGAACAGAAGGTACAGATGATGCTGGGCTGGCTTGAGCACGGGCCTCGAACCGCCACCGTCACCCGAATGGAGTGCACCCAGGCGTTGCCACCCACCGGAACCGGTTTTCATACCAACTAGCCGGGAGGGGTCATGGGGGAGAGCGGGATTGCGCAGGCCAACCGGCTCGTTGGGCAATATCGGGGGGCGACCCTGGCACTGCGCCAGAACAAGGGGATGGAAGAGGTGCATGCCTACCGGATAGCGGCCCGCCGCCTGCTGGCGCTGCTCGCCCTGTGGCGACCCCTCATTCATGAGCCCGAGCTGGAGCGGCGATTGACCCGTGCCGTCGGCACGCTCTCCGCCCTGCGCGATGCCCAGGTCTATGCGCAGCATCATGGTGGTTCGCTTCGGCAGAACCGCTTGCCACGGGTCCCCCTGTTGACCGGCCTGCTTGCCCGTTGGCTGGCCCGACTGGAAGAGGTGCCCGTCGGTGTCGATCTCTTGCCGCTGTTTCAGCTGCATCTGGCGCTGTCACTGTCGGATGCACTGGCGAAGACCACCTCCCTTCCTGTGGGCATCAGGGCGAAACTTCGGTGCTGGCACCGGCTGCGTCTGGTGCTGAAACAGGCGCGCTACGGGATGGAGCTGCTGACGGCACAGGGGGGAGGGGATCCGGCCTGGTTGTCCATGCTGGTGAGCTGGCAGGAGCGGCTTGGGCAATTGCAGGACAGGCGCCAATGGCTCAGACGCCTTGGGGGCGAAACGGGGCGGGGCCAGCAACGGCGAGCCCTGAAAACAGAGATCCGCTGCCAACTACTGCAACTGGATTGCCATCAGGCGGAGCTGGTCGGCCTTCGCATGGCATTGCTGCAGAGCGGGCAGTAAGCACCCCACAAGGTAAAAAAAGAGAGGCCATTGGCCTCTCTTTTCATTGGGACTGTCCGGGAAGGGGCGTATTACTTCACGCGCATGCCCGGCTGGGCACCTTCCTGGGGCTCGAGGATCCAGAGATCCTTGCCGCCCGGACCTGCCGCCAGCACCATACCTTCGGACATGCCAAAGCGCATCTTGCGCGGGGCCAGGTTGGCCACCATCACGGTCAGCTTGCCTTCCAGATCTTCCGGGTTGTAGGCGGACTTGATACCGGCAAAGACCTGACGGGTTTCGCCGCCGATATCCAGCTGCAACTTCAGCAGCTTCTCGGCTTCCGGCACCGCTTCGGCTTTCTTGATCAGCGCCACCCGCAGGTCAATCTTGGCAAAGTCGTCGTAGGTGATGGTCTCGCTGATGGGATCGTCCACCAGGGGGCCTGCCGGCTTCTTGCTCTGCTCCTTGGCGAGGTCTTCCTTGGACGCTTCCACCATGGCATCCACCTTGGCGGACTCGATGCGGGAGAAGAGGGCCTTGAAGGGGGCGACGCCGTGGTCGACCAGAGGGGCGGCGATGCCGTCCCAGGTCAGGGTCTCGCCAAGGAAGGCTTCGGCGCGCTCGGCCAGTTGCGGCATGACGGGCTTCAAGTAGGCCATCAGCACGCGGAACAGGTTGATGCCGACGGAGCAGACGGCTTGCAGCTCGGCATCCGCCCCTTCCTGCTTGGCGATGACCCAGGGAGCCTTGTCGTCCACATAGCGGTTGGCCTTGTCGGCCAGGGCCATGATCTCGCGGATGGCGCGGCTGAATTCGCGCGCTTCATAGGCTTCGGCGATGCTGGCGCTGGCGTTGGCAAACTCGGCGTAGAGTGCGGGCTCGGCGCAGGTGGCGGCCAGCTTGCCGTCAAAACGCTTGGCGATAAAGCCGGCGTTGCGAGAGGCCAGGTTGACCAGCTTGTTGACCACGTCGGCGTTGACGCGGGAGACGAAGTCTTCGAGGTTCAAGTCCAGATCGTCGATGCGGCTGTTGAGCTTGGCGGCGTAGTAGTAACGCAGGCACTCCGGATCCAGGTGCTTGAGATAGGTGGACGCCTTGATGAAGGTGCCCTTAGACTTGGACATCTTGGCGCCGTTGACGGTCACATAGCCGTGTACGTTGACCTTGGTCGGCTTGCGGAAGTTCGCGCCTTCAAGCATGGCCGGCCAGAACAGGCAGTGGAAGTAGGCGATGTCCTTGCCGATGAAGTGATAGAGCTCGGCGTCGGAGTCCGCTTTCCAGTAGTTGTCGAAGTCGATGTCGCCGCGCTTGTTGCACAGGTTCTTGAACGACGCCATGTAGCCGATGGGGGCGTCCAGCCAGACATAGAAGTACTTGCCGGGGGCACCGGGAATTTCGAAGCCGAAGTAGGGGGCATCACGGGTGATGTCCCACTGCTGCAGGCCGCTTTCGAACCACTCTTGCATCTTGTTGGCCATCTCTTCCTGGATGGCGCCGGAGCCGCGTACCCAGTCGGCGAGCCAGGCTTCGAACTGGGGCAGGTCGAAGAAGTAGTGCTCGGAGTCCTTCATCACCGGGGTCGCACCGGAGACGGCGGATTTCGGATCAATCAGCTCGGTCGGGCTGTAGGTGGCGCCGCACGCGTCGCAGTTGTCACCGTACTGATCGGGGGACTTGCACTTGGGGCAGGTGCCCTTGACGAAGCGATCCGGCAGGAACATGGATTTTTCCGGATCGAACAGTTGGGAGATGGTACGGATCTTGATTTTGCCGGACTCTTTGAGGCGGCCATAGATCACGCCCGCCAGCTCGCGGTTCTCGTCGCTGTGGGTGGAGTGGTAGTTGTCGAAGCTGATGTTGAAACCGGCAAAATCCCCCTGGTGCTCCTGGGAGACGGCGGCAATCATCTCTTCCGGCGAGATCCCCATCTGCTGAGCCTTGAGCATGATGGGCGTACCGTGGGCATCGTCGGCACAGACGAAATGCACCTGATGGCCACGCATTCGCTGATAACGAACCCAGATATCGGCCTGGATGTGTTCCAGCATGTGGCCGAGATGGATGGAGCCGTTGGCATAGGGGAGGGCGCAGGTTACCAGCATTCTACGAGGATCAGTTGCCATAATACGTTCTTTATGTGCCTGTTGGGATGATACAGTGCCGTGCATGTTACCCGAATTGGGGGCGGCCTGCCTAGGGTTGTGGCCCCCGGTGCCCTGACTGGCGGCATCGCGATGACGTCGGCAAGCCACTGATTTATGTGCGGTAACCGTTCACCTCAGCATAACGACAACATAATGGGGAGTTAATGGTGATTGATTCAGTAAAACAGATCCTGGCCGAATTTAAGCCGGCAGGATGGGGCAAGGATCTGGTCGCGGCCGGTTTTGTGCGTTCCGTTGAGCGGCACGAACAGACCCTGGCCATCACGCTGGTGCTGCCCTTTGCCGGCCAGTCCCTGTTTGAACAGATCAAAGAGGAGTTCGATGCGCAGCTGCGCAGCGCAACCGGCGCGACCCGCATCGACTGGGCGGGGGAGATAGACGTGGCCAGCATGCCCCGCGCGCAGCAACTGGCGGCGGTGCAGGGGATCCGCAATATCCTGGTGGTTGCCTCCGGCAAGGGAGGGGTGGGCAAGTCCACTACCGCGGTCAACCTGGCGCTGGCGCTGCAAAAAGAGGGGGCGCGGGTCGCCCTGCTGGATGCGGACATCTATGGCCCCTCCATCCCGACCATGACGGGGACCCTCAAGGAGCGCCCTGTCAGCTTTGATGGCAAGTTGATGGAGCCGGTGATGGCCTGCGGCATCAAGAGCAACAGCATCGGTTATCTGGTGGCCGAGCAGGATGCCACCATCTGGCGCGGTCCCATGGCGAGCAAGGCACTCGGGCAGATCCTGCACGAGACCCGCTGGGGTGAGGTGGACTACCTGGTGGTGGACATGCCCCCGGGCACCGGCGATATCCAGCTGACGCTGGCCCAGCAGGTGCCCACCACGGCGGCGGTGATCGTCACGACGCCCCAGGATGTGGCACTGGCAGATGCCCGCAAGGGGATCGCCATGTTCAACAAGGTCAATGTGCCTGTGCTTGGCATCGTCGAGAACATGAGTTACCACGTCTGCAGTGCCTGCGGGCATCACGAGCCGTTGTTCGGTACCGGCGGTGGCCAGAAGATGGCGGAGCAGTATCACGTGGCGCTGCTTGGTCAGTTGCCGCTGCATATCGACATTCGCCAGCACATGGATGACGGCTGCCCCACCGTGTTCGGTACGCCGGATGGCGAGCTGTCACAGACTTACCTGAAACTGGCTCGCCGGGTAGGGGCCGAGCTCTATTTCAGCGCAAAACCGATTGCGACTCCGCTCTACACGGTGGCGCTGGACGAATAATCGGCGTTCGGCCAAGGGGGACGGATTTGGGGTGGGCATGGCCACCCCTTTTTCATATAATGGATCGGTTTAAACAATCCCCAGTGCTCTTCTCTTTAGGTATTTTCAATGTCTGATACTCAACATTCCTGTGTGATCATCGGTATTGCTGGTGCATCCGCGTCCGGCAAGAGTCTTATCGCCCAAACCATCTATGAAGAGCTGGTGGCCGAGCTGGGAGCGGGTCAGATTGGTGTGATCACCGAGGATTGCTACTACCGTGATCAGACCCACCTGACCATGGAAGAGCGGGTCAAGACCAACTATGACCACCCCAATGCCCTGGATCACGATCTGCTGGTGCAGCATCTGACCCAGCTGACGCAAGGGGAGGCGGTCAACATCCCCCAGTACTCCTATACCGAGCACACGCGCATGACCGAGGTCACTACCTTTGCACCGCGCCGTGTCATCATCCTCGAAGGGATACTGCTGTTGACCGACAGCCGCCTGCGCGAACTGATGGACGCCTCCATCTTCATGGATACCCCGCTCGACATCTGTTTGCTGCGCCGTCTGGTGCGCGATGTGCAGGAGCGCGGTCGTACCATGGACTCCGTACTCAAGCAGTATCAGAAGACTGTGCGTCCCATGTTCATGCAGTTCATCGACCCGTCCAAGCAGTATGCCGACGTGATCGTGCCCCGTGGCGGCAAGAACCGCATCGCCATCGACATGCTCAAGGCGCGTATCCGCCATATGTTGATTGGTTGAGAGAAAACAAGCCGGGTGATGCCCGGCTTTTTTTAATGAATCTTTTGTCAGGAGAGTCGCAGAATGCGTCTTTGTGATACCGATATCGAACGGCACCTGGATGAAGGCAAGATCGTCATCGAGCCGCGGCCCGGTGTTGAGCGGATCAGCGGCGTCAGCGTCGATGTGCTGCTGGGCAACGAGTTTCGGGTGTTTCGCGATCATACCGCGCCTTACATCGACCTTGGCGGTACCAGTGCCGAGATGGCCGATGCCATCGAGCGGGTGATGAGCGAGGAGATCCACGTGCCGGACGGTGAAGCCTTCTATCTGCACCCGGGTCAGCTGGCGCTGGCGGTGACCTATGAATCGGTTACCTTGCCCGCCGATATCGTCGGCTGGCTGGATGGTCGCTCCTCCCTGGCGCGCCTGGGCCTCATGGTGCACGTCACCGCCCACCGCATCGATCCGGGCTGGTCAGGTCGCATCGTGCTGGAGTTTTACAACGGCGGCAAGTTGCCTCTGGCCCTGCGTCCCAAGATGAAGATCGGTGCCCTGAACTTCGAGATGCTGTCAGGTACCGCGGCTCGCCCGTACAACAAACGGGAAAATGCCAAATACAAGAGTCAGCAAGGGGCTGTGGCCAGCCGGATCAACCAGGATTGACCCCCGCACCGTGCGGCTTGTCTATCGAGGAGGGTGCCAGGGCACCCTCTTTTATATCTGACAAAAGGAAACGGACGTGCCGAGCGGGTTGAAAACGGCCTTTTTCGGGACATCGAGCTATGCTTCGGCTTTGATTGGCGCCTATCCACAGCAATGGAATGGACTTAAATTAATCCTCGACAAGCCCCGTTCCTACAGGCCCTAAGACATTTTCTGACGGAATGCCCTTTTTTTTTTTTGCTGAAATATTTCAACAACGGGTATGGCGCATCGAGCCTTCTGGCATAATCCGCCGCAACTCATAAACAGGTTCGTTTTTATGTTTGAAATGTTTAGTGGTTTGGGTTTGTGGTGGTCAATCGGTTTGGTATTGGCCGTTTTTTTTGTGCTGGCCTATGAATTCATCAACGGCTTTCACGATACCGCCAACGCGGTAGCAACGGTTATCTATACCAAGGCGATGCCGGCTCATATGGCGGTGGTGGCTTCCGGTCTGTTCAATTTCGCCGGTGTCATGCTGGGTGGGTTGGGGGTGGCCTATGCCATCGTTCACCTGCTGCCCATCGATCTGCTGCTTGGCATGGACTCTACCCAGGGTCTGATCATGGTGTTCTCCCTGCTGTTCTCGGCCATCGTCTGGAACCTGGGAACCTGGTACTTCGGCATTCCGGCATCCAGCTCCCACACCCTGATCGGTTCCATCCTGGGGGTAGGCGGCGCCTATGCCCTGATCAGCCATCAACCCCTGAAAGAGGGTATCAACGTCGGCAAAGCCATCGACATCATGCTCTCTCTCATCATCTCTCCCACCGTGGGCTTCATCATTGCCGCCCTGCTGCTGTTCGCCATGAAGCGCGTATGGCTTGGCAGCAAGATCCACAAGACCCCGGAAGAGCGCCTGCTGGTGGACGGCAAGAAGCATCCACCATTCTGGGCCCGTGTCACTCTGATTTGCTCCGCAATGGGGGTGAGCTTCGTGCACGGCTCCAACGATGGCCAGAAAGGCATCGGTCTGGTGATGCTGGTGCTGATCTGCATGGCGCCTGCTTATTTTGCGCTAGACATGAACAGCCGCTCCTATGATCTGGACAGAACCCAGGATGCCAACCAGCGCATCATGGAGATCTACCAGCGTAACCAGGAACAGGTTTCCCATCTGGTGAACTTCAGTGTGCCTGCCAAAGCCCAAGAAGAGCTGATGAGTCACTGTGCGGCAGGGGAGGCCCTGCAGGCCATGGCGACCCTCGACAAGCGTCTGGGCCAGGTGCGCACCTACGAGGAGATGAACCTGGTGGATCGCCGCGAGGTGCGTCGTCTGCTGCTGTGCATCGACGACACTGCCCGCAAGGTCTCCAAGTTGCCACTGCCGGCCAAGGAGCTGACCGATCTTGCCAAATGGCGCAAGGATCTGACCGCCACGGCCGAATATGCGCCGACCTGGGTCATCGTGTCCATCGCCCTGGCGCTCGGTTGCGGCACCATGGTGGGCTGGCGTCGTATCGTCTACACGGTAGGGGAGAAGATCGGTTCCTCCGGCATGACCTACAGCCAGGGCATTGCAGCCCAGATCACGGCCGCCGCGTCCATCGGGATTGCGAGTCTGACCGGGATGCCGGTGTCCACCACCCACATTCTCTCCTCAGCGGTGGCGGGGACCATGGTGGCCAACAAGTCCGGCCTGCAGAGCCAGACCATCAAGACCATTCTGCTGGCCTGGGTGCTGACATTGCCGCTCACCATGCTGCTCTCCGGCGGTCTCTTCCTGCTGAACAACCATCTCTTTGGCGGGTAAGACGACAGTCATTGGAAATGAAACAAGGGCCTTCGGGCCCTTTTTTGTGGTTCTTCGCGGGATCCTGGGAAAGTGGAAGTTGACAGACAGGGTGCTGGTAAACTGGCTGTCTCCAAACACACCACCACCATCACCCTGCTGTCGCCGTGCATCATATT
>NZ_JAPCIZ010000059.1:0-25157 GCF_027707725.1 Aeromonas sp. QDB25
AGCACCGTTGGAGGTGATCAAGCAATACATTCAAAACCAGCGGGGCTGACGCCCCGGCGAAATTCCCCTCCCACCTACGTCGGAGGGAGTCCCCTTTCGCATTTAAGATGGGGCAGCAGGGTATGGTCGCTCATGGAATACCTCCGGTCAGCCATCGACACCAGCCCGTCAATCCGGGCACTCACTTTTAGCTTAGCCCGCGCGCACTCGCCCGGCATACACCTGCGCCCTTGACGGTGCCCACCCTGTAGCAGGTATGCTCGACCCCTTCGGCGCCCTGCCGTGCCGGCGCCGCTCAAACAAGGATGCTGCATGCAAACCAAGGACAAGTGTCTGGCCGCCCTGGTCATTCTCTGCTGGGGACTCAACTTCGTTGCCATCAAGTGGGGGCTGGAAGGCATCCCCCCACTGCTGCTGGGAGCACTGCGTTTCGTCGGCGTCGTCTTCCCCGCCATTCTACTGGTCCCCAGGCCTGCCATGCCCTGGCGCTGGCTGCTGGCCTATGGCGGTGCCATCAGCCTGGGCCAGTTTGCCTTCCTGTTCTGCGCCATGAAATTCGGCATGCCCGCCGGCATGGCCTCCCTGGTGCTGCAATCCCAGGTGGTCTTCACCCTGCTGTTCGCCATGATCTGGCTGGGAGAGCGCTGGCAGCCCCACCACTGGGTGGCACTGCCGCTGGCGGGAGCAGGTCTTTATCTCATTGCCACCCATGGCGAGGGCAACCTCACCCTCATCGGGTTTGTGCTGACGCTGTGCGCAGCCGCCTGCTGGGGCCTTGGCAACGTCATCAATCGCCAGATAGGTCTGCGCTATCGCACCTCTCTGCCGAGCCTGGTCGCCTGGGGCGGGCTGGTGCCCATCCTGCCCTTCTTCGCGCTCTCCTGGCTGTTCGAGGGGCCCGAACTCATCGCAAGCAGCCTGCTCAACATCCGTTGGCAGGGCGTCTTGTGCGTGCTCTATCTCTCGTTTATCGCCACCTGGCTCGGTTATGGCCTGTGGGGGAGGCTGCTGATGCGCTATCCGGTGGCCCAGGTTGCCCCCCTCTCCCTGCTGGTGCCCTGTGTCGGCATGGTGGCCGCCGCCCTGCTGCTCGATGAACACCCCACTCCCCTGCAATGGCTGGGCTCGGGTCTGGTGCTGCTCGGCTTCGTGGTGCATCTGCTGGGGGGCAAGATGCGCTTCTTGAAGACCCAAACCGAGGATTGACCTCGCCCGGGAAACTTCCCATCATGGGTCAGGCCCTCTTGGGCCCACCCCGTTATTTCGGCAGGATGCCATCATCAGGAGAGCAAGGACATGCGTCATCCGTCACTTTCGATCATTCCCTCTTTACCAGGCATCATGCGGGTCACGGCCATGCTGCTCCCCTTCTGCTGGAGCCCGTTCGGCTGGAGTGCCACCCTGCCGGCAGATCTCAAATGGGAGAGCAACGACACCGACCCCGTCTATGCAGACCCCGAGGCCAAGCGAGGCGGCACCTTCCGGGATTTCATGTCGAGCTTTCCGCTCACCTTGCGCAAATACGGGCCGGATTCCAACGGCGGCTTTGCAGCCTACGTGCGCGAGACCAACCTGCCGCTCCTGAGCACCCATCCCGTGACGCGCAATCCCATCCCCATGCTGGCCAACCAGTGGGCTTTCGGCGCGGATAACAAGACGCTCTATTTTCGCATCAACCCCAAGGCCCGCTGGTCGGACGGCCAGCCCGTCACTGCGGATGACTGGGTCTTCACCCTCAAGATGATGCGCAGCAAGGAGATCAACGACCCCTGGTACAACAACTACTACAGCACCCAGATAAGCGAAGTGACCAAGTTTGACGATCACACCCTCGCCATCACCAGCGGCACCGAGAAGAGCCGGGAAGATCTGCTCGAAGCTCTCCCCTTCACCCCGGAGCCCAGCCACGCCATCAAGCTGACCGCCAACTGGGTCAAGGAGTACAACTGGAAGGTGCTGCCGGTCACCGGCCCCTACCAGATTGGCGAGCTCAAGAAGGGCAAGTCGGTTACCTTCGACCGGGTCAAGGATTGGTGGGGGAACGACGAGCGCTACTTCCAGCACCGCTTCAATCCGGATCGCATCGAGATCAAGGTGCTCAGGGATCAGAACATCGCCTGGCAGCACTTCCTGCGCGGTGAGCTCGATACCTTCCCCCTCGTGATGCCCAACTGGTGGCACGACAAGAGCAAGACCGCCGAATTCGAGAAGGGTTATATCGAGCGGCTCTGGTTCTACAACCAGACGCCTCAGCCCCCCATGGGGCTCTATCTCAACACCGCCGATCCCTTGCTGAGCAATCTCGACGTCAGACTCGGCATCCAGCACGCCCTCGCCCTGGACAAGATGATCGCGACCCTGCTGCGGGGGGACTACCAGCGTCTCAACACCTATGGCTCGGGCCAGGGAGAGTTCACCAATACCGACCTCAAGGCGCGCCCCTTCGATCCCGCACTTGCTCGCGAATTCTTTGCCAAGGCGGGCTTTACCAAGACCGGACCGGATGGCATCTTGCGAAACGACAAGGGCCAGCCCCTCTCCCTCAGCATCACCTACACCACGGCGGAGCATGCCCAGCGCCTCACCCTGCTGCGGGAAGAGGCGAAAAAGGCGGGGCTCAACCTCGAGCTCAATCTGATGGATGCATCGGCCGGCTTCAAATCCATGCTGGAGAAAAAACACCAGAGTGCCTGGATGGCCTGGAGCGGTGGTCGCTATCCCGCCTATTGGGAACACTTCCACAGGGTCAATGCCAACAAGCCCCAGACCAACAACATCATGAACATCGATGACGACAGGATCTCGGCCCTGGTGGAGCAATACGACAAGGCGTTCGATTTCGGCAAGAAGGCCGACCTCTCCCGCCAGATCCAGGAGCGACTCTATGAGCTAGCCAGCTTCGTCCCCGCCTATCAGGTGCCCTATACCCGGGCCGGCGCCTGGCGCTGGATACGCCTGCCCAAGGTGCCGGCAACCCCCCAGAGCGACTTGCTCTACTGGCCCCTCGACGGCTCCAACTCGGGTTACAGCTTTGGCGGCCTGCTCTGGATTGACGAAGCGGCAAAGGCGCAGACCCGGGCCGCCATCAAAGGGGGGCAGACCTTCCCGCCAGTGACCATCACGGATACCACCTACCAGCAAAAATAGGGCAGCTGGCACCATCAGCCCTAAAACAAAATCTATGGTCACCCCCTTTTTTGCAACCTTGATTTCGGGTGTTGTGGTTGGCTTGCTTAAATCTATCCGGCGTCTTGATGGAGAATGTTCTCCGCGCCACGATGAGAATCGCGCCTGACTGTCCTAAAAAGACCCTCGGCCTAGAAAGCCTATTCTTTTGCCAGGTTATCAGTCAGGCCGGTATGCCGTGCACGTCATCCAATATCACAGTCGCAAAACCAGGTGGGTGTGTCAGTACAAAAGTAAATAGGGGCGCGTCAGGTTGGCATTGCCCGAAATTCGGTATGCCGTGCCGCCAGCGCCCAAGCCGTGCGGGCCAACTTGTTGGCTAGTGCACAAGCCACAACATTCGAATGTCGCCGAGTCAACATAGACCTGACCCAATCAGCCAATCGTCCCGTTTGCCGCTCTAGCCGTTGCATATAGGCTCGTGCACATTGCACCAACAATCGTCTAAGATTTTTGTCGCCACGCTTGCTGATACCCTTCAGGTTTGCCCGGCCCCCAGTACTGTACTGGCGTGGCACCAATCCGACTGACGCCGCGAAATCACGACTACATCGATAGTGTTTTCCGTCACCGAGCTCGGCGGCCAACACGCTGGCAGTGATCGGGCCGACACCAGGGATTGTCATCAGACGCTGACCAAGATCGTCATCGCCAAGCTGGCTGGCCAGTTCCTTGTCGATCTCGGCAATTTGCTGCTCCAGATACTTGAAATGGGCATGCAGCCTCTCCAACATGGTAATCAGTCGCGCTGGTAACTCGTGTTCAGCCATCACAGAAGGCAGGCGCTTGATGGCGGCATGACCGACGGGCAGACTGATGCCAAATTCGAGTAAAAAGCCGTGTATCTGGTTCGATGCCTTAACCCGATCGCGCACAAACGATTCGCGCACACGATGCAGTGCTCCCAACGTTTGCTGGCTTTCGGTCTTGGGCGTTACAAACCGCATGGAGGGACGGCAGGCGGCCTCGCAAATAGCTTCAGCATCGATGAAGTCGTTCTTGTTGCTCTTGACGAATGGGCGCACGAATTGAGGCGAAATGAGCTTACTCTCATGCCCAAATTCAGCCAGCCGACGAGCCATGTAATGGGCTCCGGCACATGCCTCCATGACGATGGTGCATACAGGAAAAGTTGCGAGGGATTCGATGAGCTTTGTCCGGTTGAACTTCTTGCGAAGAAGAGCCTTGCCGAACCGGTCTTGACAGTGAATGTGAAAAGAGTGTTTACCGAGATCAATACCAATAAGCGCAACGTTTTCCATGATGGCCTCTCCTGAAAGAAAAACACCCTGTCAGCGTACCGCTCACAGGGTGGGGGTGACCATCTCATTAGACCCCGCACATTGGCGGGGTCTTTGTTACAACCGGGATGGCACCAGGCAGAGGGCGCTCAGCCGCGTTTGGCCTGCTTTTGCGCAATGGCGTCGGCGACGTCGGCCGGGTCCAGCACAATGCCTTCCTGATCCGGCGTCGGGAACACGGCCACGCAGAGATCATCCTGCTCCATGCCGTCCACCCAGCGATCCAGCCACACCTTGAGGGTGATGGACTGCGGCTTGCACTCGGCCCACTCCCCTTCGGCCCAGGCCTTGGCGTAGTCGGGATGCGGCCATACCGGGATGCAATCTTCCTCTTCGGTCGTCAGCATCATGACGCCGTGTTCGTCGGTCAGGACAAACAGCTCTTCGTGCTCGACCAGCTTGCTGATGAAGTGATCAAAGCGGTAATCGGCGTTCAGTTGCAGCGCGGCATTGCGCTCGGTGTCGCTAAGTTCATAGCTCATCGGTCAAGTCTCTCGTTCAATAAAGGGCGACATGTTCACATCTTGCCGACCCCTTGTCCAGCAGGAGTAATAGGTCATCCGTCTTTCCATCGCCTCACCCCAGCTCGGGGGTCAACAGCCGGAGTCCCGCGGTCTCACCCAGTCGCTCCCTCAGCCAATAGGCGGACTCCACCTCCACAAAGCAGAGCTGATCCCGCCCCGCAGCGACCCCCACCATGATCTGCTCAAACCGTGCTTGCTGGGCGGCACTCCAGGCAGCAACCAGCTTGCCGCCATGGGCCTCGTCCACCACCTCACGGCGGAGCTCGAACAGGTTATCGGTGATCGGGCTGTTTATCTTGCTCGGGTGGCGCCAGTACATCTGCAGGTTGTCCAGCATCTCCTCATCGTAACTTGCCAGCGCATCGAGCTCCGGCGTCTCGTTGCTCTGGGCCGCGAACTCGCACCAGCCTGCCGACAAGGTAGCCAGACTCTGGGCATCCTTGCCATGCTGACGCAGGGTCGTCACGTCTTCCCCGCGAATGGCCGGCAGCCAGAGATCTCCTTGATGTTGCGCTAGGAGAGGGAGCAGCAAGGAGGGAGCATAAACAGGAAAACGGGGACCCAGAGAGTGCAGCAGAGAGACCAGAGTGACAGTGATCATGAGACGCGCCTTGAACAAGATGACCTGGCATCACGCCTGGTCATGAGGGTGAACGAGGGTGCCATTCTAGCATGTTTGCCTTGCTGGGGGCGTTTGCGTCCAGCCGGACCGGTGATAGAAAGCGTCCAAAAAAGCAGCGTTTGAACCAGAGCTGCCCCGATAAAGGCCAATTGTTTGAGCCAGCGCCCACTAAAGAGGCACCGGGGATGCTAGGTTGCATACATCTTTAGCGTAAGGAGTGCATCCATGAGTGGGATCAACCAGGTTTCTGACGATTTTGTGAATGAGCTGAAAATACTGGCGTGTTTTGATCCGGCCAACATGAGCCTGGGGATCAAGCTGCGCAGCGACATGTCGGAAGCGCTTTGCCAGGCGGCAGCGCGCCTGCACAGCCAGGGCCTGATCACCGCGGCAGATGGCGGCTATCTGACCCCTTTCGGCATGACCATGCTGGAGCATCTCCAACACCTGCTGGTCGCACTCAAGCCGAATTGAGCGGTTGTGGTGCCCAGAGCGAGAAGTTGAGCAACTCCCAGCGCTCTCCTTGTCGCAGCAGACAAGCAAACAGCAAAGGACCTTCGGGTCCTTTTATCTTGCCATCGACCAGCCACTCTCCCGCCCGTTTTGGCACCGGCTGTACCCTGATCTCATCGGGTTTCACCGCGTTTCCCAGGCGAACATGTACAAACTGTTGACACACGGACACGGCATCATTCACCGCAGGATCCGGCGTTGGCGGGCTGGCCTGACCGGTCAACGCCACGGTCAGCAAAAGGGAGGAGAGCAGGGCCATGACGCGTATTGATGAAGCCATGAAAACAAAAAGCCGTGGCACCAGAGGTACCACGGCTTTCTTAAATTCTGCAAGAATTACAGAGCAGTTACGTTCTCAGCCTGCGGGCCTTTTTGACCTTGGGTCACAGAGAACTGTACGCGCTGACCTTCAGCCAGGGTACGGAAGCCGTTACCTTGGATGGCGCTGAAGTGAACGAAAACGTCCGGGCCGTTTTCTTGCTGGATGAAGCCAAAACCTTTGGTTTCGTTGAAAAACTTAACGGTACCGGTGATCATGTTAGACATATCTTTAAACCTGTATTCAAAATAATTACTTATGCTTTTCAGCGGATAAAGCTCAAAAAACGGGATTACTTATGAACAACAGGAAAAGATGTAAAACATCATATTCATTGACATAACTATCGCCTTTTCAAGCTGGTTAACATTATACGTGCCTTTGTCGATTACGCAAACAAATTTGTACCCCGCCAGCGGCGGGGTACAGCGGGTCAGACCTGTGCCGACTCCAGTGCCTGGACCAAGGCTTTGAGGAAGCGAGCCGCCTCTCCACCGGTGCAGGCTCTGTGGTCAAACGTCATCGACAAGGGAAGTGCACGCACCGGGCGCGCCTCACCGTGGATGAACACCACCTTCTCGAACAACTTGCCCGCACCTATGATGGCCACCTGGGGTGGTGTGACGATGGGGCTGGCGTAACGGCCAGCGATGGCGCCAAAGTTGGTGAGGGTGATGGTTGCCCCCTGCAGCATTTCCCGCGGCACGGCACGGGCCTTGACATCGGCGATCATCCGATCCAGTCCCTGCCGTATGTCAGCCGAGTCCCGTTCAGCCACGTTCTCCATCACGGGCACATAGAGCCCATGCTTGGAGTCAACCGCGATGGCCACATTGACCTCCCTGAACAGACGCCGCGACAGGGTCTCTCCGTCAAACCACGCATTCATGGAGGGTTCGGCCCGACACGCCACGCCGATCGCCTTGATAAGGCGCACAGTCACATCTTCATCCGGGCGCCAGTGGCGCAAGTCCACTTCGTCGGTGATGCTCACCGGCACCACAGTCCGGTGCGAGAGCTCCATCGCCTTGGCCATGGCCCGGCGCGAGCCTTTCAGGAATTCGTTGCCGCTCTCCTGCTGGGCCTCGAACGCCTGTTGCACATCCTGCTCGGTCACCATGCCAGCGCTGCCGGTTCCCCTGACCTTGTCGATGTCCAGCCCCAGTTTTTGCGCCAGCAGACGGACCGCTGGCATGGCTTGCACCAACGTACCGCCGGGCGCCATGGCCCCCACCACGAAATGATCCTCGATATGCTGCTGATGGGCGCTGACCTTGCCAACGACGGTGCCGTCATCCTCGCCCCCTTCAAACTCCACCAACGGTGCCCCGATGTGGAGGATGTCCCCCTCCTGCCCGCACAATCTGGCGATGACCCCGGCCACCGGCGAGGGCACATCCACCAACGCCTTAGCCGTCTCCACCGACAGCAGTACCTGATCTACCTGCACCGTATCACCGGCGCTCACCTTCCACTCGACGATCTCGGCCTCGGCCAGTCCTTCGCCCAGATCCGGCAATTTGAAAAATTTCATGACCTGCTCTCCCTCTGCTGGGACATCACCAAACATTGACAGACACCATGGAGCCCTGTGGCCCAGGCACTTGCGCATCCGTACCTGTCGCGCGTCATAGCCACTGGTTCTCCATCAGTTGCCGAGCTGCCTGCGCGATCTCCTGCTCGGTGATGAGGTAATACTCCTCGCTGCGATAGTAGGGGACGGCGGCATCCACGCCGGTGAGGCGTCTTGGCGGCGCCTTGAGGGCAGTCATCGCCTCTTCGGTCACCTGGGACACGATTTCGGCACCCACCCCGAAACTGCCACAGGCTTCGTGTACTACCAGCAACCTCCCGGTCTTGCGTACCGAGGTCAGGATGCTCTCCATGTCCAGGGGTTTGATGGTGGCAAGATCCAGCACCTCGCACTGGATGTCCTGCTCCGCCAGCAGGTTCGCCGCCCGCATGACTTCCTGGATGCAGGCTCCCCAGGCCACCACAGTGATGTCCCGGCCGGGACGCAGGGTAAAGCAGACATCCAGCGGCAGGCCGATGCCGTCATCCACCACATCCGACTTCATGGAGCGATAGATGCGATCCGGCTCGAAGAACATCACGGGATCCGGATCCCGAATAGCCGACAGCAGCAGGCCGTAAGCTCGCTTCGGGCTCGAAGGGATAACGACCCGCAGCCCGGGGATATGGGCAAACAGGGCCTCGACGCTCTCGCTGTGGTGCTCGGGCGAATGGATGCCGGCGCCGTAGGGGGAGCGGTAGACGATGGGACAGGTGACACGGCCACGGGTCCGGTTTCGCATCCGTGCCGCCTGGCAGATGATCTGCTCCATGCCCGGGAAGATGAAGCCCTGGAACTGGAACTCGGCCACGGGTTTGAGCCCCTGGGTCGCCATGCCCACCGCCACTCCGGCGATGAGTCCTTCGGCCAGCGGCGTATCGATGACCCGCTTGAACCCGAATTTATCGCGAAGCCCCACTGTGGCGCGAAACACACCGCCGTTGACCCCCACATCCTCCCCCAGTACCACCACATCAGGATCGCGTGCCATCTCGTGGTGCAATGCCAGATTGATCGCTTCGAGCAGCGTGATATCGCTCATAGTCCCTCCCCGCTCTGCTGCATGCCCTTGGCGATGATGCGCTTGCGCTGGGCAAGATAGGCCTTCGGCAGCTCGGCAAACTGGTAATCGAGCAGGGTCTCCGGCGCCTGGGGCGTGATGGCCTCGTAGGCGGCAACGGCGCGTTCCACTTCCCGGCCCGCCTCTGCCAGCAGCGCCTGTTCCTGCTGCTCGTCCCACCAGCCCCGTTCAAACATGAACTGGCGCAGCCGCTTGACCGGCTCCCTGGCCCAGGCCGCTTCCACCTCGGCGCCGTCACGATAGCGAGTCGCATCATCGGCGGTGGTGTGATCCCCGAGCCGGTAGCTGACGGCTTCGATGAGCGTCGGCCCCTTGCCGCTGCGAGCCCGCTCGACGGCGGCGCGGGTCGCCTCATAGACCGCCACCACGTCATTGCCGTCCACTTGGAGGCTGCGCACCCCGGCCCCTATGCCCTTCTGGGCCAGGGTGGGCGCGCTCGACTGCAACTTGCGCGGCACCGAGATGGCCCACTGGTTGTTGTTGATGATCATCACCATGGGGAGATGCCAGACACCGGCACAGTTGAGCCCCTCGAGAAAGTCTCCCTTGGAGGTGCCGCCATCGCCGATGGTCACCACGGCGACCCTGGGCTGGTTGCGCAGCTTGAAGGCGGCCGCGATGCCGGCAGCATGGGTGATCTGGGTGGCGATGGGAACGCAGATGGGCAAGTCTTCCGACAACTCGCCATCGGCCTTGTAGAAGACACTGCCCCGTTCATCGCCGCCCCAATACTGCAGGTTCTGCTCCATGGGCACGCCCCTCACGTAGAGAGTGGGCATGTCCCGGTAGTAGGGCACATAGACATCCTCTGGCTGCATGGCGAGCCCGACCCCGATCCCCACCGCTTCCGCCCCGAGATGGGAGGGAAAGGTGCCGAGTTTGCCGGTTCGCTGCAGTGCTATCGCTTTCTTGTCGTAACTGCGCACCATCACCATGTTGCGGTAGAAGGTGTGCAGCATCGCCTTGTCCAGCCAGGTCGGCAGTGTCGCGACCGGGCGCCCCTCCTCATCGAGGTAACGAAGGAAGGGGATGTCGACATGGGTCATAACTGGCTCCTTGCCGTTGTCAGCGTCACCACCATGAGGTGACATTTAAAATGTAAACAACATGTTAACCAAAGGGCAACGAGATTCATCCAGGTAAGACCAGTAGAAACTTCTTTTATTTTCGAAGGTAATCGGAATTTTCGGCGAGCATAAACAAAGAAGGGAGCCTGTTCAGGCTCCCTGTCATATCGAGTTCGGGATCATACCCATCACCGCCATGCTGCTTGCCACCGCCCGTGGCGCAGGATCAGCATGACAAAAAGGCGTCAATTCACTCCCACAAACGGGTGGGTACCACCAGCAGCATGGTGCGCTGTCCGATGGCCACGTTGGCGTTGGGGAAGACCACCGCCTCCCGCGGTTTCTCTACCCTGTATTGCCGATCCCCATCTTCTGCCAGCACAAAACCCTGGGGAAATTCGGTGAAGTTGTCCACATCGCTGGCAAACAGGAAGCGGAACTGCTCCGACTGCTTGTTGATCACCCGATCTATGGCAAAAAGGGTGAAGTCATCGGCTCGCCATGGCTCGAGGGCCACCTCATCCTGGGTCACCAGCTCCTGCAATGTCTGGCGCACCTCGATGAAGCGGGTCATGTCGTTTTCACCGAAGGGCCGCACCTTGCCCAGCTCCACCGTAAAGGCATGGGCGCCGTGCTGGTGCGAGCTGTAATAGCTGAAGGTGGTGGTCGGGCCGCTCGAGAGCAGTATGGTGCGCACGCCGCAGGCACCGAGGAAACGTACCTGCTCCTTGCAGTGGGGGCGTTCGTGGGGGAAGGGATAGACGGCAAACTTCTCGTGGCGCGAGCCGCGAATGGCGGTATGGAGATCGTAGTGGTAACGGGGCCTGGCCGAGTCGGCAAAGAAGCGGCTCACATACTGCTCCAGACGCATGGCGCGGATGCGCTCCCGGTTGCACAGCCCCTCCCCCTTGCTGTGGGCGCCCGAGAAGAGGCGGTTCATGTTCTCTTCCACCTCCCTCACCCCCTGGTTCATGGCGGCGGGGTTGCCAAAGAGGAAGAGCACCCGGTGACGAACCTTGAGCTCCTCTGCGAGCAACCGGGTCAGCAACTGGTTGCAGATCTCGATGGGGGCGGTCTCGTTGCCGTGGATGCCGCAGGAGAGGACGATGTCCTTGTGCCCGGGTTGCCCCGCCTCGGAAGCGGGTTCCAGGCAGATCACGCCGGTATCCCACACGCTCACCCGGGTACCGTCGGTCAGATTGAAGGCGAAAGGCTCGAGCTGCCACTCATGGCGGCGCGTCAGGGCCAAAAAGTCATGCTGGGGAATCATCCGTCTCACCCTTTAGTCTGGAATGCCATGGCCGGATTATACGCAAGGCAACCGGGCTTAAAATCAGTTTTTAAACAAATTCAAACAGTAAGGATACAAAAATGGTGAAAATGAGTGACAACTCATGCAACAGGATCAAGCGGGGGGAAACACGGAAGAGGGAAAGCGGTGAACGGGTATCGGCAGGTGAAGACAGCATGTCTTCGGCAGACAGGCGGGCAGCATGCCCCTGGGATCAGCAGAAAAACAAGGCATCCATGCCCGGCTGATCAACCACGCCAGAACGGCTTGGTGGTCTCTTGATAGCGGTCGGCTTCGTTCAGACCGATGTCCTTGAGCAGGTAGGCGGGCAGCTCGGAGAGCTGGCGACGGCTGCGGCTGCGTTCCAGCCAGGTCAGGACGGTCATCTTGACGCGAGCAACCAGATTCGATTCGCTGGAATGCTGGTAACCGGCTTCGGTATAAGTCATGTTGGCCATGATATGGCTCCTCTCTCTAGTTCTGCGCAAGGCTCGGATTTGATGCGCAAAGCTTAGTCAGGGCGGGGAGGTGCCTCAATTGACGAATTTTGATACATGACATTAGTAAAAGTAATGGTTGATATCGCCAGGGTAATAACCATAACCATATGATTTTAAAATGAAATAACGCTTAAACTTTCCCCCTGGCAGCCTGGCAGCATTTTCTCCTGCGCCACCCACTTCTAACTATGCACTTTCCCACGCTAGCTATGCACGGCACGACGGCGAGTCAGCAGGGTGCAAACTCTCGGCCACCAGGGTTTGTTAACAAATAGATCGCAACAAGATCGTTATTTAACAAAAAGATACGAACAGGCAACCTGAACCGGATGCCCCCATGTCACCCCCATCGTCAGGGTGGCACCGGACACTTGGCACCCTGCCATCATACTGGTATGGTTATTTATACAGTGGTTTATCATGCTGCCTCCCCACGTTGTCCCAACACCATGCTGAACAGGGGAGCGGCACACACACAGGATCTGCCGATGGACACCTTTACCCCCACCGCCGCTCTGCGTCAACAGATGGCCCTGCTGGAGGCGTCGCTGGCACGCCTTGCCCGGCAACTGGGCCAGCTCGACCTGCTGGAGGCTCATGTCTATCCCCTCCCGGCCGTGGCCCAGGGGGAAGAGCATGAGCCCATCGAGGCCATCGAGGTGGGCTATCTCTCGGGCGAGGCGGCCCTGGCCGCCACCCTCGCCGCCTTTCAGGACCACAGCGCCCGCCCCGGCTGCTCCACCAAGGCGACCCACCGTCTGCCCGGCTGGCTGCGCTTTCCTGCCGCCTGCGCCAGGGAGCTGGCACCCGTCATCGAGGAGATCAACGCGCACAAGCTCGCCTTCAAGGCCATGGTACAGGCGGCGGGCGGGCGGGACGAGAAGTTCGAGCTGGTGCACGGCGCCCTGCCCGGCGTCATCACCCTGCAGGTCTATCGCAAGCTGACCTGGCTTCAGGGGGATCTCCATTCGCTGGGCTTCACCTGGGCCGACAAGCAGAGCATCAGCCGCCTCAGCCGGGAGCAGGTACTGGAGATGCTGGAGCGAAGCCGCCGGTATGTACCGGCGCTCTTTGACAACGAAGAGTGGAGCAAGATGGTGGATCAGGAGGTATACGACATTCGCCGCCTGCCGGCGGATGCCGGCCTGCGGATCCGCAGGCCGGTCAAAACCCACCCCATGATCAACCTGCTCTGGCAGGACCGGGAGCCCCGCAAGCAGCAGATCAAGGCGAGCCTTCCCCTGCTGCTCTGCTCCGATACCCAGCCGGCCGTCACCCATCTGGGCCACTACCCGCCCAAGCTGCGCCAGGCACGCCGGGATCGCAAGATTGGCGGTGACCCCATCATAGAGCGGCTGCACCTCTACCTCTATCAGGGGTAGCGCAGACTCGGCACCGCCACAAACGACAAGGGGAGCATCACGGATGCTCCCCTTGTCACATCGGGCGACAGCCCATCGCCGTCAGCTCATCAGCAATGCCCGCAGGCTCTCCACATCCAGCCCCTTCACCTCGGACTGGCCGCTCAGGAGGCCGTCGGCCAGTGCTCGCTTCTCGTCGTGCAGCGCCACTATCTTCTCCTCCACCGTCTGCTCGCACACCAGGCGATAGACGGTCACCGGCTGGGTCTGGCCCATGCGGTGCGCCCGATCGCTCGCCTGATCCTCCACCGCCGGGTTCCACCAGGGATCGAGGTGCAGCACGGTGTCGGCCTGGGTCAGGTTGAGGCCCGTCCCCCCCGCCTTGAGGCTGATGAGGAAGAGCGGCACCGTTTCGTGGCGAAAACGCAGGATGGACTCCTGACGGGACTTGGCCGAGCAGCCCCCATCCAGATAGCAGTAGTCCCACTGCCGCTGTTCGATACGGCTGCGCAGCAGGCTCAGCAGATCGACAAACTGGCTGAACACCAGCACCCGGTGGCCACCATCGATGGCTTCGTCCAGCAGCGCCATCGCCTCGTCCAGCTTGCTGCTGGTCTGGGACCACTCCGGCATCACCAGCTGGGGGGAGCAGCAGAGTCGGCGCAGCCGGGTCAGGCCGCTCAGCACATGCATCAGGGCACGGCCATCGGCACTTTGCACCTGCTGCACCACCTCGCGCCGAGTCGCCTCGTAGAGCTGACGCTCCTCGGGGGAGAGGCTGATGTGATGGATGATCTCGGTCTTGTCCGGCAGCTCCGTCAGCACCTGTTGCTTCAGGCGGCGCAGGATGAAGGGGCTGATCACCGCCCGCAGCATCGCCATGTGCTGGGGATCCTTGACCGCCTTGCCAAAGCGGCGCTTGAACTCCCCGAGGCTCCCGAGCAGGCCGGGGTTGATGAAGCTGAACAGGCTCCACAGCTCCCCCAGATGGTTCTCGATGGGGGTGCCGGAGAGGGCGAGGCGAAAATCCCCGTCGAGCTGGAACAGCAGCTTGGCGCGCTGGGTACCGGCATTCTTGATCTGCTGTGCCTCGTCCAGCACCATGCTCGACCAGCGGCGGGACTTGAGCGCCTGGGAGAGACTGCCGAGCATGCCGTAGTTGACCAGGACGATCTGTCCGGCCCTGGCCCCCTCGATCAGGGTCTCCCGCTCGGCGGGATGGTCGAACACCACCACCTCGAGCTCGGGGGCAAAGCGGGCCACCTCCTCCTGCCAGTTGGTGACCACTGACTTGGGCACCACCACCAACGCCGGGCCCAGGTGCTGGCGCATACGCAGCACGATGAGGGCCTGCAAGGTCTTGCCAAGGCCCATGTCATCAGCCAGACAGGCACCGAAGCCGTGATGAGCCAGGGTCGCCATCCAGCGTACCCCCTCCTTCTGATAGTCCCGCAGCGCCGTCAGCAGCTCGGGGGGACAGCTCACCTCCTCCTGCCACTCCTGCTGAAGGTTCTGCCAGGCGGCATCCCCCTCGGTGGTGATGACGGAGAGCAGGCGGGCCAGCGGATAGGCCAGCTTGTTGTTGATACGCTGCTCGTCGTCCAGCATGGCGCCGAGCACGGTGAGACGTTCAACCAGCTTGTCGCTCAACATCAGGCTGGTCTTATCGTCGAGCTGCACCGTGCGCTGGCCCGGGGTCAGCTGTCGCAGGATGAGGCGAAGATCGAGGATCTGATGCTCGTCCAGCGAGAGCTCTCCTTCCACCTGGAACCAGTCCTGACGCCGCTCGATACGCAGGCTCAGGGCCTCTTCATCGAGGCTCTTGAGGCGGGTGCTGTCCTGGTGCCAATGTACCACCACACCGGCGTCAACCAGCTCTGGCAGGGCGTTGACCAGGGTGAGTGCCTGCTCGCCGTCCAGCTTCCACTCGTTGCCGGGCAGGCCGATGGGCAACTGGTTGCGAAGGCGCTGGGCCTCGTCCTTCTCGGCAGCCAGATCCCGCTGCCAGTAGTGATACTCCAGGATACCCTGGCGCACAATGGCCTCCCCCTTGCCCAGAGGCAAGGGAGGCAGGTCCCCCTCCCGGGTCACCAGCTGGACCACGAGCTGCCCCTCCTGCCAGTCGAGCAGGACGGAGGGAACGCCGGGCCAGGGGGCCAGCTCGGCGTTGCCTCTGAGCCCCGCCACCTGGCTGTGCCAGGGGAGATCGGGAATGGCATCCAGCGTGCGTTGCAGCTCCTCGAGCCCGGCCGGCGGCAATGCCGGAATGGCCTCCAGGGCCGGTAATCTGTCCAGCAGCGCCTGCGGTGTCAGAATAAGCTGCCACAAATCCTGAGCCAGGGGGACGATGTGCGCACCTCGGGCGGCGGGAGCAGGATGTAGTCTGGCGCTCATGCCCTCCCCGCTCTGTACCAGTTGCAGCAGGGGGGCGCTGACGGCCAGTTGCAGCTTCTGCCCCTTGGCATTGAAGAGGCGAGGATGGTTTGCCAGGGGCACCCAGGCATCCCGGGGCAGCTTGCCCATGTTGCGCGGCAGGGTGCGCACCAGTGCCCAGTCAGCCTCGTCCAGCAGGCTGGCGTACTGGGTGGAAAGCAGGGCCGGATCGACCCTTCGCCCGGCGGTCCACTCCCCCTTGGTGCTCTGCTTCTGGATCTTGCACTCAAGCTCAGGCCCCTCCGCGTGGAGCAGCCAGACCAGCCGCTCCTGGGGTTTGCGCACCCCGCTCGAGCGTCCCAACCCCTGCAGCCAGTTGAGCCAGCTTGCCGAGGCGGGGGCCTTGCCTTCCTCCTCGGTGGCATCCTCTTCCTCCCCTTGAGCAGGACGCAACGCGCGCAGGGGCCAATGGGCGGCCTCCCGGCCCAGCAGGAGTCGCAGCAGATCCTGGCAGAAGGCCATCAGGCGATGCCGGGGCTCGGCGTCCAGCACGTGGGAGAGGTCCCACTTGTGCAAGATGGTCACCTGGGGGCTCTGCTCGCCGTGGCGCGCCAGGGCGCAGAGATCGAGCCAGAGGTAACCCCAGTGGAGCTCCTCCAGCGGCAGTTGCAGGGTATCGAACAGGCCGACCGCCTGGCCGTGGCGATCTCCGGCCCACTGCCCCAGCAGATCGGCCAGCAGGGGGGAGTGATGGCCCAGACTGCGCTGCCACTTCTTGCGCTGCTCGCTCCCCTGCACCGGATCTGCCTGTTGCAACCAGCCGAGCCAGAGCAGGGCGCTGAACATCCGGGGCCAGGGCGACGCCTCTTGCCCCTGCCACTGGCCGAGCGCCCCTAGCAGCCGCTCGGCCAGGGGTTGCTCATCCCCCTGCTGCGCCAGTTGTTGCAGCGCAGGCCAGTGAGTGGTTACCTCGCCGCCAAAGGGGCCGCAGAGCCACTCCCATTCGCGGGCGCGAGCCTGGATCTGGCCAGAGAGCGCCGGGGAGCAGGAGGCAACCAGCGTTGCCAGCGGCCAGCCCTCGTCAGGCTCTGCGTCAAGCAGGGCCTGCAGGGCAAAGTGCTCGAGCAGCAGGGCCTGCCAGGCGGGGCTGGAGCCTGCCAGCAGGCGGGGAGCATCGGGGAGATCCAGGAGGCTCAGGAGCTCGGCACTCTGGTAATAGGCCGGGATCTGCCCCGCCTCCCCCAGACAGAGCTCGCGCACCACCTCCTGTGCCCGCTCCAAGCCCGTGACCGAGGGGATGCGGGACCACTGCGGCATGGGGTACTCCCCCGCACGCACCGCCAGGATCAGGGTCAGGGTTCCCTCTGCCGTCAGACTCCACTGCTGCTCCGTTCGTTGACGGACAAGCCCCCACTGCTGCAACTGATCGAGGGTGTCGAGCAGCGCACGCCCGGGTGCGCCCGGGGCATAGAGGGTGTCTTGCAGGTAACGAGTGCTGGCGGCGCGCTGCAATTGCAGCTCGCACAGCAGGGCATGGCAATCTGAAGAGAGGGTGAAGGCTGACATCAGAACTCACGGGCAAGTGCAAAGGCGGAATTTTAACGGGAAAGCGGCGGCGGCTCGACCCTTAAGCGCGAAATAGTGCAAAAAAGCTGGCGCCTTTGATGGGTACGCGAGCGACAGGGCTGACAGGGCACTCGTCCCTGCCACCGGGCAACGGGCCGCAGGAGGGGCTCGGTCATCAAAAAAGGCGCCGCAGCGCCTTCTGGAACCAGATTGTTGGCTCAGCCTTCCAGCCGGGCCAGACGGGCTTCCAACCCCTGCAACTGCCCCTTGAGGTGCTCGACCTCTTCTTCGAGCGCTGCCAGTCTGTCTGCCGCCGGTGACACAAGGTTGCCAGCGGGCGCTGCGTCGGCCAGCGCCTGCAGATCCACCTCGCCACTGAACAGGTGCGCGTAGCGGGATTCCCGCTTGCCCGGCTCACGGGGCAGCTTGACCACATAGGGCCCCCGTTCGATGAGGGTGGCCAGCACGGCATCCACTTCGGTCACATCGTCAAAGCTGCACAGCCGGTTGGTGCGCGAACGCAGCTCACCCGGGGTCTGCGGGCCACGCAGCAAGAGTTCGCAGATAATGCCGAGCTCCTGGGCCGAGAACTTCAGCTCGCCGAACTCGGTATTGCAGAAACGATGCTGATAGCGGGGCACCCGGGCGTTGAAACCGGCGGTATTGACCACCAGACGGCGGCGGATCAGCTCGTCGATCACGGCACGAATATCCAGCTCGGCGAGCTCCAGCACGGGTTCCCGGTTGCTCTTCTGGTTGCAGGCATTGACCAGTGCATTGAGCGAGAGAGGGTACTGATCCGGCGTGCAGATCTCTTTCTCAATCAGGCAGCCGATCACGCGGGCCTCTAATGGGCCTAGTACTATCTCCATGTCATACTCCCTTGCCAAACAAGACGTTAAGACGGTTATCTTAGCCAAGGCGCTTGCGCCGTCCAGCAGATAACCCCATTTTTGCGAGCCGATGAAACCCTTGCTGCAACCTTGTACAGCAAAACGGCCGCGGTGCGCGGGCGAGGTGAACGGATGGCCGGGAACCTCTTTGGCAACCAGCCCCCTCCCCCTTCAACGAGGCGGGCACAAAAACCATCACGGCCGCAAAGGCGGCCGTGATGGTAGACAGGTTGAGACGCCCCTCACGAAGAGGGCTTTCGCTCCAGGGTCGCGGCCACCTTTCTTGCGGCCGACACGGTGAGCAAAGGCTCACCCGGATAGAGCATCAGGGCGCTTGCCCGCAGGTTGTCCGCCTCCGCCGTGCGCCCGAGGGCATTGAGGGCGATCACCATGTTGGCGTAGATGTTGGCCCTCGGGGTATGGCGCACAAAGGCCTGCCCCCAGTCGAGGTAGGCTTCAAGCTCCGCCTTGTTGTTGGCCTGCAGACCGACCATGAGGCGCACCGCGTTCACGTCGAACTCCACACGGGTCAGCCAGGCCATGGAGTTCACGATGTCGAGCAGGAGCGCAGGCTGCTTGTAACCGCCCCGCTCATACTTGGTCACCACCCAGGCGGTATGCATGGCGGTTAGCATGAAGGGGATGACGATCAGGGGAATGGCGATGGCCATGAAGCGCAGCAGCAACCAGGGGCGGCACAGATGGTCGCGCCAGTTGCCGTAGTCTTGCTCCTCCACCTCCGCATCCATCGCATACAGGAGCAGCAGCAGCGCCCACCACAGGGCGATGGCGTGGTAGAAGGGGTACTCGGTCTGGGTGTGCAGCAAGATGGGGGTCACCAGTGCAAGCAAGGCGGCGCCCTTGACCCAGCCCGCCCGGCTCAGACGCCACAGCAGGGCACCGCCCATCAGCACCATGCCCAGCATGGGGGCCAGGCCCCCTTCCACCGCCCAGTAGAGAAACTCGTTGTGGGGGTGATCCAGGTTGTACTCGATCTGTACCATGGCCGGATTCAGCGCCTTGTCGGCCATGTAGTGATGGAGAAACACCGACTCGAAGCTGCCATAGCCCCAACCGGTCCAGGGCATCTGAGCAATCAGCTTGGCGGCATAGGGCCAGTAGATGGAGCGCATGCCGCCTGATTGGTAGATCTCGAGCCCTCGTCTTGCTCCAGCCATCAGGTATTGCGAAGCCAGCCCGATCAAGATGCCCAGCGCTACCAGCGTGAGCATCCTGCCCAGCAGCCGCTCACGACCCAACTGGGCAGACAGCAATAAGAGAGCCATCATGCCGCCCAGTTGCCCGACCCGCGATTGCAAGATGACCAGCAGCAGGGAAGTGATCAGGATCACCCCATAGCGCAGCCCCTTGAGCCAGGGGTTGGCATCACCGCGCAGCTCCAGCCAGATGGCCAGTGACAGGCCGGTCGCCATGAAGCTCGCCATCACGTTGGGTTGCTGGAAGATGCCATAGGGGCGGTTGGCCTGGGTGTCATACCCAATCCAGTTGCCCGGCACCAGCAGGTAATACTGCACCAGGCCGAGCAGCGCCTCAATGGCAACGGCCCCCAGCAGCAGATAGAGCAGCCTGTCTCGCGCCTCGCGGCCGAATCGCCACTGATAGAGGCTTGCCAGAAACAGCAGGCCGGCAAACAGCCCCAGCAGCCGGGGAATGGCATAGTCCTTGAGCTCGAATCCCGGATAGGCCATAGGCAGCAACAACAAGAGGCCCCCCAGCCACTGGGCAGTCAGCAGCGGCGAGACCACCAGTCGCTGGCTGAGGGTCACATGCCACAGCCCCAGCGCCATCACCAGGCTGGCGAAGATCCAGCCCCAGGCATTGAACGGCAGATAGAGCCCTGCCCCGCCCGGGTTGTGCATGAAAAAATGCATGCCAAGCAACCAGTACAAGACTGATGTTCCCCAAAAAACCTTTTGAACCAAACTGCACTCTCTTCCCATTTATGCCTCATCATGCATAAAAAAAGCCGTGACAGCGAAAACACTATCACGGCTCATTAGACTAACGAATCAATACCGAGAAGAGCCTTACAGCGGCAGGCGTTCGGTCATGTCATACAAGGTATGGCTTCGGCTGAGCATCTGCCCCCCATCTCTTGTCAGAGGAACCCATCCAATTGTTCCCTTGGATGTTGTGGGACGAATCAACATCAAGTCGAAGGGAACTGTAATATAGATGCCTTTGGTAAAACTGCCTTCCCCGTACTCTTCGGCCGACACATCCGTCAAGGTCGCGTATGCTCCCATCACAATCCCGGAGTCAAAGCGCTTGGAGAAATCAAACGTGGCCCCCAGGTCACCAGCCAGATAACGCCCGACAGCTACCTTGGCAGTGACATTGTCCATAAAAGGCAACTGCCAATAGCCAGTCAAGTGACCCGTAGCAACGTCGTAATCAGCCATCTTCAGGGTGTTGTTCCAATCACGCTGCTTGACCCAGTTGGTATCCAGACCCAGAGCCCATGACTGACCGAAAGGACGATAAAGCACCTCTCCCCCGACACCGGCGTACATCATTTCCAGATAGCCGCCGTATGCCTGGCCGTACCACTCCTGACCAAGTTGCTCCATATGTGTTAACTGGAGGTTGTTCAGCAGAATATTGGAAGAGTCGACATACTCTCTCACCCAAGTGCGTACTCTCGGTAACGCATCCGTGTCGGCAGGTGGTGTTTTGTAATTAAATTTGTCGTAATTGTTCGCAATATTGAAGAACAACGTACCCTGTAACCAATCCTTATCGGAAAGACGCAGCTCACTGTTGGCATTAATGCCTATCTGATACATATAAAATGATTCAGGACCACCAAAAGATTGCGTCAGGGCCGGGTCAAATGAATAAGAGAACCACTCTGGTTCAGATTGGTAACGGAGCGTTCCCTGAACAGGAGCAGGTACTTTTTGATGCTCTTCTACCACTGCCTCCTGCCCAAGAACTTGGGGCTGGTTCGCCTTTCGCACAGAGTCGAGATCAATCACCGTCTCTTGCAACTGGAAATCTCGCTGGCGCTCAATGACTCTCAACTCTTCGACAGTGTCAGGCAGATGATTAATCGCAACCAGAGCAGTACGATCGATCGCTTCTTGCTGGTCCCTATATTTGTGCTGTTGACCCAGCAAGGTTACAGTGGACTGGTCACTATAAAGTGATGCTGTATTCCAACCAGCATTGCTTTCAAACTGTCCTGCCATGACAGGCCAATCAACGTGTGACGAGTCTATCGGGGCCTTTTCAGCGGTATACACAGGGCGAGGCTCATCTAAATGATTCTGACGTAAATCATTAAAGTTGGTCCGAAGAGTAACACCCCACATCAGAGTATTTCCCCTCTGATAACTAAGATGAGTGTCCATGTAATCAAAAAGACGATAAACAGCACCTATATTGATAGGAGATGAATGATCAATCTTCCCGGCAAATTCATTGCTGTAATCATTGCCATCATATTCCAGCTTCAGGCGAAGTGGCTGCCAAGGTGTCTGGTATTCAACCCCCCCAAACAAGGCAGCATTACCGTGGAACATATTTTTTGTTTCAAATTTGCCACCACCGCTGGAATAACCATTATCTCGTGAACACCAATCATTTTTCCACTCGCAAAAAGGATTGGTAATGTTCCCGCTCTCCCCCATATTTCCCCAGCCCATACCAAGGGTGAAATCAAACGGGCCAACACGCTTGCTGCCGACAATGTACTCACTGTCAAACAGCCCGGTCCCCATCAGGTCACGAAAACCCAGAGAGAGATTCGGGATCCAGGTAGACTCTTCCAGCAACCTGACTTTGACATCCATGCCCTTGTCTTTGTAAGTCTGGTCACCACTGAAGTCGGGATTCGCGTTATAAAGGCGAGTTCTTACGTCGGTATAACGCAAAGTGGCTTCAAGCCAGTCGAACGGCTGCACTGACATAGACCAGCGACGGTACTGATCATCATCAACATAATTGGCACTGAATTCACCCGTCTTGGCCATTCTGGCGGTTGGCATTTGCAGCAAGCCAACGCCGCCGAAGTCACTTTGTGATGGACCCAACGGCTCAAAAATGTCGGCATCAGCGTGTGTTGCAAAGGATACCAGCAGGGCAATCAGTGAGAGTCTTGGATAGGTCATTTGGGCATCCGATTCGCTAACAACGTCAACATGCGTGTATTCAAGTCTGTATATTGCTCAGGCAGCACACTCGGAGCAAAACCGACAAACAGAGTGGCACCAGGCATGGCTTCAACATGGCGTTCATTCCAGATGGCAACGGGGATCCACTCAGATTTGCCACTGGGGGAAATCAGATACGCACCGGTGTCATCACTTCCGGACAAGCGATCCAGCTTTTTCCAGTACTCTCTCAGCCCTGCCGCAGGCAAAACCGGGGCCTCGCCAGGGCGACCAATCAAGCCGGCCAGATAGATTTGCGAACGGCGAGGGGCAAGATACAGCTGATAATCCCCTTGCAATACGGGGTTGGCACCTGATGGCATCAGGCTGATATCCGGATCCACAGGCAATTCGAAACGCCCTGTCAAATGCAACTGCTGTAACTGTTGATTCAACTGTAAAGCGGCATGGGCGAGTTCAACTTCATCATGCTGCTGCCAGTACGTTGCCAGCAATCTGAGATCCTTCAGCACGGCTTGCTGTTGATACTCAATGTCTTTTTGGCGCGCAGGAGTAGAAATATGAGCGACAGGCCAATAATTATCGTACTGAGAGACTGCCGAGTTTAACAACGCGTCACTCAACAGCATGGACTGGGGATGAGTCATTGTTGCTGTCGGTTGACCTTGCCACCAAACAGATACGGACACATCTGCCATAACGGGGGCAGCCCCCAAGGTTGCGAGCAATAAGCTATATATTATTTTCATGATGAATAGGGCTTAAGGAATGTCATTTCGATCATTGGCAAGGAAGGGCCTAATTGCTGCTGGAATTTACGAACTTGACCTGTCTGCTCATCGATCCAGAAATGATTCAGCCATCGCTCTTCATTCGGGGCGGTAACGACATGCTCTTCTACAATCGTCGTTTTATAGGGGCGGTCCATAATATTCAGAACCTCATTGCCCGCCTGCGTGTAATACATGCTCAAGGGATAGCCACTGGTGTATTTTTTCGACCACTCAGCAACGCTATACCACACCATCGAGGGTGTCTTGTCTAACCGGGAAATCTTCAGCGGATCCTTATCCAGACTCCCCAGATAGCGCAAATCATTTGGCAAACCCACTGTTTTAATCAAGCGCCCATGCTGGGTCACAAACATCACACCATCGGCACTCATCCATGACATGCGCGAACCATTGACATATGCCAGTACAACCAACGCCTGGGGAAGATCGCCCACCTTGATATAGGCACTCGCATAGGGTAGCGCTCTCAGCTCGGATGAGGTCAGTACAATATCATCAGGCTTGTTGAACACATAACCCAGAGTCTCGATCGTCTGATGGGTCGAGGTGCTGCAGCCAGCCAATAACAATGTGGCTGACCATGCCAATAATCGGGAGGGAAAATGAGATAAATACTGTGCCACGCGCAATACACCATCCATGAGGGATAAGAAGAAAACAAGGCTGCTCAAACAGAGCAGCCTTGTTGAATATTATCGGGTTGAGGTGGTAGTGCTGGTGTTGTTGTTGCGGTTGTTGGATTCAGATACCGCAACCACAGTTACCAGCGCAGCAGCAGCACCCACTGCAATAGTGGTACCAGCCACACCCGCAGCAGCGCCGCTCGCACCCGCACCTGCAGCACCGCCAGCTTCTTCGGCAGCCATGGCATTAGCAGAGACAGCCAGCAGGGCGGCCAAAACAAACGCAGTCTTCTTCATGTTATCTTCCTTTTTGTTGACACAGCTAAAACATAATACTGAGAAGGTTAACGCTCTCAGTCTTATCTAGTATTACTCAAAGGAGGCATCGATTGAACCTTCAATTTCGCCTCCCTGAATATTACCAATCCCTTATCGATTATCTGCGGCCGGATCAGGCTTTGGTTTTATCACCATAGCTATATTGATAATATCCGTAATTACCGTAATAACTGCTGGCTTTCTTTTCTACCGCGTTGAGCAGAATACCCTTGATAGCCACTCCATTTTGCTCGAAGCGACGAATCGCCACTTCCACCTCTTTCACAGCCGTCTTGGCAAAACGAGCCACCAACAAAGACGCCCCGACATGCTGGCCGACGATGGCCGCATCGGTGACCGCCAGGATCGGCGGGGAGTCGACGATGACAAAGTCGTAATGTTCGGCGGCCCAATCCAGCAGCGCTTTGAAGCGAGGATGCATCAGCAATTCTGAGGGGTTAGGTGGCACTGCGCCACGACAGACAAAATCGAGCCCGTCAAAGCCAGTCTTGCTGATCACCTGCATCATCTCGCTTTGACCCGCCAGATAGGCGCTCAAACCAGCCCCCATCTCTTGCCCCATGACTTTCTGCATATAGCCCTTGCGCAAGTCCGCATCGATGACCAGTACCTTCTTGCCACCCATGGCCAAGGTGGCAGCAAAGTTGGTCGACACGAAGGTTTTACCGAGACCAGGACCAGGGCCCGAGATCATTACGATGTTGTTTTTGGCCTCCATCATGGCGAAATGCAGGCTGGTACGCAGACTGCGCAGCGACTCCATTGCCAGATCGGCCGGATTTCGGGCGGCCAACAAGGCTTCATTGAGTGGCATCGCCTGGCGCCGCTTTTTCTTCTGCTGCTGCTCTATCTTGGCCTGATCTTCGGAATAGGGAATAGTGGCGTAGACGGACAGCCCCATCTCTTCCAACTGTTCGGGGCTCTCGACACCCCGGTGGAATGCAGCGCGCACCAGGATAAGGCCCACTGACAACATGCCTCCAAGCCTGTCTCTTGATCAGATCTTGATCCCCTGCGCCATCAGATCCTTGGCGGCAAGAAAGCCATCCAGTTTACTTTGCAGGGCTTCCCAACCTTCCCAGAGGGCGCCCCAGC